>CACXAK010000080.1 GCA_902765655.1 uncultured bacterium
CATTCCGCTGTTGTTAAATAATTTCTTTCTTGCTGTCGCATAAATAATTATTTCTTTTTAAACGAACTGTCACGGTAATGTTTTTTAATTTGCTCCTGCAAATCAACAGAAATCTGTATGTTTTGAAGTGACATATTATATTTTTTTAAATCACCGATATTCTGGGTTTCATCAAGAAGATTTTTTTCAGGCGCAACCGTTACATTGTCCTTAACCTTTTCAAACTCGGTTTTTGCTTTTTTAGAAATAATATTAGCAACGACTTCATCAATATCACTTCCGCCCGTTGAATATTTTGAAGCAATCTCATTGACTGTCTTACCTTGCGGGAACGTGTAAAGCCAATTTACGGACAATTTATCCCCCGGTCCGACATGCAAAATTCCTTTTTGGTGCGGAGTATACATAATATCATTTTTAAACGGACTATGCCCCAAACCGATTGCGTGACCTATTTCGTGCAAAATCGTATGATATGTTTCACCCTCATCATTGTAATCCGCATGAACAAGTCCTTCTGTTAAACCGATTGTAACTTCTGCACTATAAAGCCGATTACTTCTGTCATATTGGAATATACAGTGACCCAGCGCCTGCCTTTGAACACGTTTCCAATCAATATTTATTTGAGAACTTAACAAATTATCAACAATTACAAAAGAAACTTTACCGTTTGAAACTTTATGCCATTCATCAAGCGCCTGCCGGACCATCTGACGGTATTTCAGGTCCTGACCCTGTTTTGAATAAAATTTCATAGGTGCAATAAAAACCTTTAAAGGCATCATATTCCAGCGCATCAATCGACCGCCTTTTATTGATTCTTGTAAATAAGTTTTCTTTTGCATACCTTTATTGTATAATAAAAAGTACACAAAAGTAAAACAGACTAAGGAGAGAAAAATGGGTTTAAATTTAGGAAATTTAATGAAAAAAGTACAGGATGTTCAGAAGAAAGCATCTGAAGCACAGGCAAAACTTGCAGCGATGGAAGTTATCGGAGAAAGCGCAAACGGCGGAGTTAAAGTAACTTTAGACGGACAAGGGAAATTTAAGTCAATTAAACTATCTGCAGAAGTTATTAACCCTGAAAATCCGTCAGCAGTTGATTCAGATACAGTAGAAATGCTTGAAGACATAATTTCTGCAGCAATGAAAGAAGCTACAGAAAAAGCTTCAAAAGAAATGGAATCTTCTATGAAAGCTATTACGGGTGGAATGCCGAATATTCCGGGGTTAAAATTCTAATAAAATGATATACCCTAAATCAATAGCAGCTCTTATAGAGCAATTTCAAAAATTCCCGTCAATAGGGCCAAAATCAGCTCAGAGAATGGCATTTTTTCTGTTAAGAATGTCAAAATCTGATGTGGAAAATTTTGCTAAAACTGTAATTGAGGCGAAAGAAAACACAAAAACTTGCGAAATTTGTTTCAATTTATCAGCATCAAGCCCTTGCGAAATTTGTTCTTCAGATTCAAGAGATAAATCAACAATTTGCGTTATTTCCGAATCAAAAGATCTTATTGCAATTGAAAAAACGAACGAATACAAAGGACAATATCACGTTTTGCAGGGTTTAATTTCTCCAATGGACGGAATCGGGGCGGAAGATATCAGGAT
Source organism: uncultured bacterium (assembly GCA_902765655.1). Taxonomy (GTDB): domain Bacteria; phylum Cyanobacteriota; class Vampirovibrionia; order Gastranaerophilales; family Gastranaerophilaceae; genus Zag111. Next base: position 1,624 of record CACXAK010000080.1, read on the forward strand.
TAAAGAACTTTTAAACCGATTAACAGATGAGAATGTAAAAGAAGTTATATTGGCTCTCAGCCCTTCTGTTGAAGGAGAGGCAACAAGTTTATATCTTACAAAACTTATAAAACCTTTTGGTATAAAAGTGTCGCGCATCGCCTTTGGATTACCTGTCGGAGCAGATCTTGAATATGCTGATGAAATAACCATCGCAAAAGCAATCGAAGGCAGACACGAAATCTAAAATAATTATATAATATATCGTCATTCTGAGTGTTAACGAAGAATCTATTTAATAAAAGATTTTTCGGACAAAAGCCCTTTGAATGACGAGGTTTTGATAAAATTAAAAAGTATATAAATACCTAATATAAATATACACTTTTTGTACAATTGCCCGCAAAATTAAAATAGTTTAAAATTTATTTATGTCATTATTAGAAATTGAAGAATTACAGGTAGAGTATAAATCTAAAAAAGGTTTTACAGGCAAAGAAGAAATTATTAAAGCCGTAAACGGTATCAGTTTGGATGTAAGACGCGGAGAGGTTTTATCGATAGCCGGAGAATCCGGATGCGGAAAATCAACTCTTGCAAAAACAATTATGCGTCTTGCAGATATAAAAAGCGGGAATGTTATTTTTAACGGAAACAATATTTCTAATTTAAAAAGTAAAAAAGACATACAGGATTTTTATAAAAAAATTCAGATGATATTTCAAAATCCGTATTCTTCACTTAACCCAAAAATGAAAATCGGTCAAATACTATCTGAACCGCTTGAAATTAACACACGCCTCAAAAAAGCCGAAATAAAAAAGATTATTGAAGAAAAGATATCTCAGGTCGGGCTTGATAAATCTGCACTTGATTTATACCCGCATGAATTCTCAGGCGGGCAAAGACAACGTATTGCAATTGCAAGAGCATTGGTTTTAGAACCTGAACTCATTATAGCAGATGAACCGGTAAGTGCGCTTGATGTAAGTATTCAGGCACAAATAATCAATTTAATAAAAGATTTAAAAGAAAACTTCAATCTAACATTTTTATTTATCTCTCACGATTTAAGCGTAATTCGTTACATCTCAGACCGAATCGCAATTATGTATTTGGGAGAAATAGTAGAACTCGGGCTGACGGAAGAAATTTTTCAGTCGCCCAAACATCCTTATACTGTCGCATTATTAAACGCAGTTCCGCAAATAAATTCATCTGCGCCAAAATGCGAATACCCGCCAATGAAAGGGGAATTACCCTCACCTAATAATTTGCCGCAGGGATGCAAATTCCATACAAGATGCCCTTATGCGATGGAAAAATGCAAAACAAACATGCCGGAAGAACGATTTTTCTCAGACTTTCACACCTGTAAATGTTTTCTTTATCCGTGATATAATCATTCTATGGACAGAAAAATTGTTACAACAAACCGAAAAGCTTTTCACGACTACAATATATTTGAAAAATTTGTAGCCGGAATTGTACTGAAAGGAACAGAAATCAAATCTATCCGAAACAACGCCGTAAACTTAAAAGACAGCTTTTGCAAAATTGATGATAACGAATTATTTTTATACAACTGCCACATCTCACCCTATGACAAGGGGAATCGCTATAATCACGAAGAAAAACGAACAAGAAAACTACTTTTGACTAAAAAAGAAATTTTGAAAATCAGTCAAAAAATCAAGAAAGACGGATACACTGTAATTCCTCTCGAATTATTTTTTGTTCAGGGACTTGCAAAATTAGAAATAGGACTTGCTAAAGGTAAAAAACTCTACGACAAACGTGACGACATAGCAAAGAAAGAGCAAAAACGCGACATTGAGCGTCTTACAAAAAACAAATATTAAGCTCCAAGTTTTTTCAGCAATTTATTGAACCAGGTATTTTCTTCAGGTATACCCTTTAAATCATCATTTGGTAACTTTGAAGACAATTCAAAACTGTCAGGTTTTTGAGCTGTAAACAAACTCCCCTGATTTTCTTTTTTATTTTGGCCTCCGCCGCCCATCATATAACCGAGGTTCCCGCCGCTGCCACCATCGTTATTGGTGTTAGCTGCTGCTTTGATGACCGGTTTAGCACTTCCGATATTTACATCAAAACTCATTGCTTTATCCCTTTGATTATTTCCTTATTTATATAAAGTAATTTTTTATGAAATTTTTGTTACAAATCCGGAGGAATATTAAGAAAAATTTACAAATAAAACAGTTATTTTTACACTTATTACTTGAATTACAGCTTTATGAATTTATGTAACAATTATTCGCTGTCATTAAATTTCGATATTAAAAAATCCGTTATATATTATAGATACTCATGAGGTTTTAAATGTCTTTATCAATTGATGCTACACAAGAATATTTACGTTCGAAACTTGGCCTGAATCTTGCCAAGATTTTGGAATACCAAAATAAAAGCATCAAAGAAATTATTGAGGCGGAAGCAGCACAAGGGAATCAGGCAGCAATTCAGCTTGCAGCGGATATGTTTACAAATCCGGCATTGCTTATTGAATTATTTCAACTGTCTGACCCTAAAAACAAGCTTATCATTATGCAGCAAATGACATCTGCGCAACTTGAAAAACTTTTACCGTTACTGGAAAAGAATGATTTAGTCCAGGGGTTAAGATATTTTACGATGGACAGCTTGATGAGAATGCTTGAAAAGATTCCTAAAGAAGAGCTTGTAAAAGTAGTATTTCAGATGTTTTCGGAAAGACAAATTATTGAAAGAATGCCCGAAAAACAGCTTGATAAAGTGTTAACAGGAACCGATATGGATAAAGGACTTGTATTGAAGAATTTAAAATCAATACCCGAAATTTATTTGCGTCAAATGATTGAGAGCATAACAGGAAAAGAAACAGAAGAAACAAATTCGGCAGAACTGATTAACACAATATCGCAGTTTGGCGATTTGGATTACAAAAATGCATTGCGCAATCTCGATGTAACCCAAAAACGAAATTTGACTTTATTAATTACAAGTACAGATAATAAATATTACCTGAACTTTGATGCAGATGCATACACTCACATGATTGCCCGTGACAGAGAGAAAGAAGATACTGTAAAAGCAATGGGAGTAATCAAAACAGAGTATCTTGAAAAAATGCTGACGAATCTTCCTCCTGATTTACTGCAGGTTGTTTGTACTCAGATTGATACTGAAAAATTCGCAGACGCACTTATTACAAAATACCCTGAATTACTTGCAAAACTCATTGCAGGATAGTTGAATTAAGCAATACGATTCTCTTTAACAGTTGCCAAAGCTAATTTTAATGCTTCGTCGGCAAATTTTTGCTTCATTTCAATACGCGGAGTTGATTCAGGTAAACGAATTTCTTTTACGGTAACAATGTCATTGTATTTTACGGATGTATACATCAAACCGACGGGTTTGTCTGAAGTCCCGCCTGTTGGACCGGCAATTCCCGTTGTACAAAGCGCGACATCACATCCTGTTGCCTTTTGCAACCCGTCTGCCATCGCCTTTGCACACTGTTCACTAACAGCCCCGAAATTATTTAAAATATCCCAACTCACGCCCAAAACCGAATTTTTTGCTTCATTGGCATAAGTCACAAAATTCAGTTTTACATATTCAGAGCTTCCCGAAATGTCGGTTAATCTTGAACTTACCAAACCGCCCGTACAAGATTCAGCAGTTGATATTGTCAGTTTTTTATCTTTTAAAATCTGTCCTAATTCTTCTTCAAAAGTCATTGTCTACTCCTGCTGCGGGCTTATACATGCACTTATTGCGTCAATAAGGCGTTTTACAGGGACCGTTTTGATTTTTGGATTTGTAATATCTTTATTCGCATAAGGTATAATTGCTTTTTTGAACCCTGTCATAGCAGCTTCATTCAGGCGCTTTTCAAGATTATTTACGGGATGAATTTCACCTGACAAACCGATTTCTCCGATTATAACCGTTTGAGAATCCACAACAACATCTCTTGCACAAGTTGCGATAGCAAGTGCAATACCCAAATCAGCACTCGGTTCATCGACG
>CACXAK010000081.1 GCA_902765655.1 uncultured bacterium
AAGCACGGAATTTAAATTAGCAAAACAGTCTCCTGCCGAATTTGCAAGAATCGCGCAGGAACTGAGTTCTCCAAAACTTGCCGCAACAAAACGTATTAATCTTGAAAATCTTGCCGATAATACTCTTAATGGTGTTTGGCTATTGAATGCATTTGATATGCCATTTAAGCTGCACAATAACTACAATGATGCAGATCTTACATTGGCACCTGATAAAAATGCAATTATAAGAGCACAAATTCAAACAACAAACAAAGACCCGGAAGAAAGAACTCCTCTTGATGTTTTAATGCAGTCTACGTTTATGCAAATCGGTTCTCAGCAATCTTATAACACTCTTACCGACAAAAGAGCAGGGAAATTCAATCAAAACGATAAAGGTCTTATCGAATTTGAAAAAACATTCACAGAATCAGTTGTGTTCGGCAAAAATATATTATCGGTAACTTACCAGACCGTTGATGAAAATGCACGATTAATAGGTTATGAAACCGATCTTGAGACTATGAAAAAACATCTTATCACTGCATTAGATATGGGTGAAAATATAATAATCGGTTATACACAAACAAATGAAAACAATATTATCGTAAACGGGCACGAAATTACAATTGTCGGCTATAAAGCTATAAAAAAGATGACAACGGCAAATTGAATTTCATCTGCAACGATACCGATGATGGAATTTCAAGACCTATTGTGTACTCAGAAGATTATCTGCTACCTAAAATTCACCATGCTGCACTGCCAAAAGAAGTTGTAGAAAATGATATGAATATCGTTCCTAACTGGGAAGAAGGCATTGATATGTATAAACAACTGAAAAGACAAGCTGCATAAATCTTTTTGTTAATAATTACATTGATTTTTGTAACAATTTATTCATAAATATAGCAATTTTTTTCTTGACATAAGTTAATAAAAACAGAAAAGGTTAGAATGTATGATTAGTAATATTTACAATTCATATAACAATAACAATTTATTAAAATCATATTTTAATAATAAGAGTCATTCTATACCTAAAACTCAAAATTTTACTTCTGCAAACCTGAGAGAAAATCCGGATATAAAATCCATATACAAAGATTCTGACCTTTCGCACACGAGTTGGTTTTATATTAACGATTTACATGGGAAAATGACAAAAATGGAGCGCATATACAATATGGCGCAACAATTTGAGAAAACTCCAGCTTCTTCAACAGATTTTTTCAAAAATACAGCAGATGATAAAATTGCAAAATTTAAAGTTTCATCAGGTGACATCTCAATTGGCAGTAATCCGAATAACAATAAAGTTGCATACAAATTTTTGGATTGGTGCAAATTTGACGCAACGGAACTAGGGAACCACGAAATGGATGTAGTTGAACCCGGAGATTTGGCGGCACTTATAGACGGAGCGCAATGCAAAATGCTTGCATTAAATGTTACAACAAGCCCTGATTCGCCTCTTTACGGCAGATTTCAAAAATCAATCATAAAAGAAAATAACGGAGAAAAAGTCGGTATTATCGGAATTGCACCGTCTGATATGTTTGACAGAGTAAAAATGAGCAATTCTTTAAACAGTATAAAGGTTGCAGACATTAATGAAACAATAAAATTAATTCAGCAGGAAGTTGACAATCTCAGAAGTCAGGGAATAAATAAAATTGCTCTTCTATCACACAGCGGAATAAATAACGACAAACGCATAATTGAACAAACAGAAGGCATCGATATAATATTCGGCGGTCACACCCATAACCTGCTTCAGGGAATAGAAGAAGGGAAGAATCTTTTCTATTCAAAAACAGGAGAGCCGGTTATAATGACTCAGGCAGGCAAAAACGGAGATTATGTTGGGATATTGAATGTTGATTTTGACAAAAACGGAGTCATCAAAAGAGTTCAAAATAATGTAATTTCAACATCCGCATACAATCGTCCTTTATACATCAAAGATGAAGTAGAAAAAATTATTGGCAAACCTGAAATTGTTGGCAGAGTAGGAGAAGCAGTCCCAATGCCAAAGCACATACTGATTGAGGATAACCCACACGGAAATCTTATTGCGGATGCTATGAGAAACGAACTTGATACTGATATTGCAATTCTTAATACCGGGAACATCAGAGGAAGATTTGTTTCAGGTACAGAGGTTGATTCTCGTCTTTTAGCCGATATCTCACCGTTTGAAGACAAAATGATGGTTCTTAAATTAACAGAAAAACAAATTGTTGACGCTATTAAAAACGGTCTTGAGTTATCCTTCCACAGCGAAAATAATAAACCCGGAATACTTCTCGTTTCAGGGATGAAATATAAATGCAACAAAAAAGGCGAATTATTAAATCTTGAATATATAGACAGAAACAACAAATCTCACGTTATTGATATTAATAATCCTGACGGTAACAAAACATACACAGTTGCAGCAGATGATTTCTTCGCAATGGGCGGAGATAATTATCTTCCTTCGAATCTTGATAAATCACAAATTTTAAAAACATTAGATTTTGATAAAAACAAGTTAGCATGCGATTATGTTAAAAAATTACCGCAACCGTTCGATATAAAACCGGACGGAAGATTAGAAATTGTTGATTAATAACCGTATTGCTCATGTTCGTTTAAGTACTCACGAACAAAATTAAGAGAGGATTGGACAATACGAGTAACCCTTGAAGGTGAAAGACCTATTTGTGTAGCAATATCTTTTACCTGCATATTTCTGTAAAATCTGTATTCAACAACAGTTCTTTCCTTAGGCGGGAGCTTTGAAATTGCAGCTCTTATCATTTTACCCATTTCGGAAAGTTCGGCATTTTCATCAGGCATAGCATGCGGATCTTTCAAAAAGTCGAATGGAGAATCATTGTCAGAAGCATCAGCGGCAAGACCATCGATAGACAAAACCGTTTCATAAATTGCCTCACGGACTTTTGCCTGTTTCATATCCATTCCGTCAACTGCTTCATCCTCATCATATTCATCTTCCGCTTTATGCTTTATTGAATACCATTTATAACGAATACGAAGTTCATTTCTGATTGCCCAGCGAACAGCCGTTGCAATATATGCAGAATTATATCTTGCAAGCTGTTCAGGTGTCTTATTCTTGACCATTACCTGAATAGCGATTATACCAATAGACAATAACTCTTCATACTCAACCATGTGCGAAGGTATACGTTTATGCTCAACCCTTGCAACCTTTTGCACAATGTCTATATATTCCTGTAAGTTTTTTGAATCTACACTTGCCATAATTTTACACATCAATAATACTACAAATTAATAAATTTACTGTCGTTTGTTTGGAGGATTTTTTTTAGCCCGAGCAGAGGCAGGAGCGATAGCGACAGTTGAGCAATCACGGCAGTAATGAATATTCTGCCTGATTGCGAACGATGCCGTTTAATGCGAGGGCGTACACTACTTATAACCTTTCTTTTTCATCCTGTATACAAACATCAAAATTTCAGCAACCGCCTTGTATAATTCAGGCGGGATCGGCTGATTTATATCACACATTCGGAATAATGCCCTTGCAACTGCCGGATTTTCAATAACAGGAACGCTATGCTCTTTTGCAATATTTATGATTTTTTTTGCAATTAACTCGGTACCTTTTGCAATTAACATCGGGGAATCCATTTCTTCAGCGACATATTTCAATGCACAGGCAACGTGAGTTGGATTTGTAACAACAAAATCAGCTGTCGGAACAGCATCCATAGCACCCTGCTGAAGCATCTGCATACGTCTTTGACGTAATGCCGCCTTTACATTCGGATCCCCTTCCGAGTTTTTATACTCATCTTTTATTTCTTTAAAAGACATTTTTTGGTCTTTTAAGAATTTCCATTTTGTAACTCCATAATCTGCAGCAGATATGACAAGAAAGGCGATACATGCCTTGAATATAAATTCAGTCATCAATTTCCCAAACTCAATCATAACCGCAAAACTGTTATCGACAGCAGCAAGCATCAGTATTGTTTCTATATGCGCACGGTAAACCATCCAACCGATATAGCCTAATACGACAACTTTCACAATATTTTTAAATAACTCAAATAATGTTTTTATTGATACCAAATTTTTAAAATATTTTGTAGGATTTAATTTATCAAGTTTTGGAACCAGCGGAGCAACTGCAACAAGAGGTCCGACCTGAATAAAATCGGCAAGTACTGCAACAAGCCACGCAATTGCAAGTATAGGACCAATTATTAAAACCGCACCTTTTATGGAAATAAGCAGGACATAGGAATACCCGATTTTATCCATATGGGCATTAGGAATTTGTTCATACAGGAGCGTAAAAACCTGAACAATTTCGCTCCAGATAAAAGGGGAGAGTCCGAAAATTACAGCAAACAAAACAAGCAAAGACACAGCAGTCGAAAAATCTTTCGACTTTACAACCTGACCTTCTTTTCTTGCTTGTTCAAGCTTTCGGGGGGTAGCATCAAACTGCTTATCCTCATCACCCATATCTACACCTTTCTGATGACAATATTATAACATGGATTATAATGAATTTTTGTTAAAAAACTATTTCAATTTTGATTTTTAAATAAATAATATTAAAATAAGATTATGAAAAAAATTATTTTAGCAATATTTTTAATTATATGTGTGGCTTTGCCTTCAGAGAGCGCCTTTTGGAACAAGAATAAAAACAACCAAAATTCACAGCAACAAACTCAACAGGCGCAAACGACTTCATCAAATACTGCAAATTCGAGTTCAAATGAAGCGACCTATCCGCAAGATGTTGACAGCTCTCCTATTTCGGAAGATGAGCTTGATTTTACAGATGTTGAGGACGCATACAGAAAAATGCCGGTACCACAATTTCGCTACATGCACGATATTGACCCGGGAGAATATCAGGATACAATGTACTCAACCTGGTCACCTTATCCGTTGTTTAGGTTAACAGCTCCGTTATTTTTTAAAAGCGTAGCAATTCAACCGGGGTATTACCTATTGACCCCAAGAGAACACGAAGGCAAATGGTATATTCTGTTTAAAGAAGCAGGAAGAATCAAATACATCGTTCCCTGCTACAAGCGTGAGACCGTTCCGATGGGATTTTATGAAAATAATTTGCCAAAAGTTAAGATGACAAGACCGCAAAAAATTAGAGAAGAAGCCCTGAAATTTATCGGTAAACATAAAAAATCAGCCAAAAGAAAACCTATACCAAATACATTTCTTGACGCGGAAGATCTTGATAATAACTTCATTTCACTTATAGTTTACTGGGGTAATTACAGGTACTATTTTGTTTTGCGTTCAATTCAGTTATAATATTTACATTAAAGGGGAAATAAAATGAAAAAATTTATAGCATTATTCATCATACTCGTAACAATGATTTGCACATTACCTGAAGTTCAGGCAAAAGGCAGTTTTTTAAATCCTAACGTAGATATTACTGAAGTCAGAGCAAGCCACATTTTGGTTAAAAAGCGCAAAGATGCGGTTGCAATAAAAAAAGATATTGAAAGCGGTAAGATTACATTTGAAGAAGCCGCAATGCAATATTCATTATGCCCTTCAGGACAGTACGGAGGAGATTTAGGGTACTTTACACGCGGCAAGATGGAACAGGTGTTCTCTGATACCGCATTTGACCTTAAAATTGGCAAGGTTTCAGATCCTGTCGGGACAAAATTCGGCTGGCATCTTATTAAAGTTTTTGATAAGAGATAAATTTGTTAATTTCGCACAAATATAACTTCAAATTTTATGCTAGAATATATTTATGCAGGAATTTACTCACTATACTGTTATGAAAAATGAAGCCGTAGACGCACTTGAATGCACGAATGGCAAAATTTATGTTGACTGCACTCTTGGCGGTGGCGGACACAGCGAACTAATATTGCAGAGAATATCTCCAAACGGGCACCTGGTTGCTTTTGACATTGATCAGGATGCAATTGATGCCGCAAGTGAAAGATTAAAAGAATACAAAAACTTAACCATAGTAAAATCTTCATACACAAATATAAAACAGGTTTTAAAAAATTTAGGAATAGAAAAAATTACAGGCGGAGTTTTGTTTGATCTTGGAGCATCATACCATCAGTTAACAAAACAGGAACGCGGTTTTTCCTTTTCAAAAGAAGC
>CACXAK010000082.1 GCA_902765655.1 uncultured bacterium
GCTCTGCCAGTACACCTTCAGTTGACGCGATGAGTTTGTATGCCTTGACGATTTCATCATCAGTTACAAAATTAATCATTCCGTTACTTTCATCGCGTGCAGCTTCGGCTTTTTCCCAGCTTGCAGGGTTCCCTATTCTGATGGCGGTTGCAAGTGTTTCAGGGTTCATAATTCTTTCACCTTTAACGATTGCCGCAGCTCCTTCGGCTTCAAATCCCATCATTTTAGGTTTTGCAGGAATTTTCCCCAAGTCATAAAATTCTTTGTAACCTTTCCAGTATGCGGTAATATTTCCGGCATTTCCGACAGGAATAAAATGATAATCCGGAGCTTGTCCCAATGCCTCACAAATTTCAAAAGCACCTGTTTTTTGCCCCTCAATTCTGTATGGATTGACTGAATTTACAAGTGTAATCGGGTATTTTTCGGCAATTTCACGAACAACTTCCAAAGCTCTGTCAAAATTTCCCTGAATTGCGATGATTTCAGCTCCGTACATCATTGCTTGTGATAATTTCCCAAGAGCTATATAACCGTCAGGAATCAGTACGAATGTTTTTAATCCTGCTTTAGCACCATACGCAGCAGCAGAAGCCGATGTATTACCTGTCGACGCACAAATAATAGCGCCTGAGCCCGATTCTTTTGCTTTTGTTACGGCCATTGTCATTCCGCGGTCTTTAAAACTTCCGGTCGGATTACAGCCCTCAAATTTTAAATAAATTTCAGCATCAAGTCCTATTTTTTTAGCCAAATTATCTGCTTTAATAAGCGGAGTATTTCCTTCATTGAGTGTGACAACAGGTGTTGAATCCGTTACAGGCAAGTATTGTCTGTATTTGTTAATTAATCCTTCGTACATACATTCCTTCTTTCTTTTTTATTATTCTACTACAAAAAAAATCCCCGCTTCTGCGGGGTAAAATCTTTTAGGGAATTAGGAATAGGAATAAATTTTCTCTCTGCTATTTAAACGGAATGTAAATCTCTCTTCTCTCTTAATATCTCTCGTGTTTACTTAATGTTCTCTTATATATAAAGTATATACTACATTATATATTTCAAAGTTTGTTATTTCTGTTACAAAAGTTAATAAATTTTATCCGCAAGTGAAAGAAACTCTAAAAAGCTTACAACTTTAATTTTTTTGTTTTTAATTTGCATCAGTCCCTGTTTTAATCCTAAAATGCACGCAGGACACGATGTTATGACATAATCAGCATTTGTATTTTGGATATTTATTGCTTTGTTTTTTGAAATTTCTTTTGAAAGTTGCCTGTTTTTCAGTGCAAAACTTCCTGCCAATCCGCAACATTCATCGTAATCTTCCATTTTTACATATTGAACATTAGTGCAGTTGGAAATAATTTTTTCAAAAAATGCGTCGTTATTTAGGTGGCATGGCTTGTGAAATGTTACTTTTACAGGAGTTTTATATTCAAATTTTAAATTATTCAGGGCTATAATATCTCCCCAATTTAGTGTTTTTTCACTTTTAATATCACAGTCAAAATATTTGTTGTAACTAAGCAGGGTACTTTCACAACTTGCACAGTCTGTTACCAGATAATCGTAATCAGTGTTAAGTTTTTCAATATTTGATTTTGCGCTTAGTTCAAATCTTTCCAAGTTGCCTTCTGATAAAAAAGGCAGCCCGCAACAGTCAAAATCAGGGGAAATAATGTTTATATCCGTATTTCCAAAAATTTTGTTTAAATACTTGTCTGTATTTGGGAAAACCTGATTTACGCAACCCTTGAAATACATAACGGATAATTTTTTACTGACAGTCATATTATGGTATTTTTCGCTTCGCTTAAGATGACGGAATAGTAATTTGCCCAATTTGATTGAATTAGAAAACACCAATCTGCTATGCAGAAAACTAATAATTTTGTTCAAAATGGTTGTTTTCATATATTCGTGTTTTGCGCAGTTTATAATTTCGAGAGCATCAATTCCTGCGGGGCAGAATTGAGTGCATTTCCCGCATTTCAGACACATATCAAGGTATTTATTTATATTTTTTGATAACTTTAGTTCGTTCTGTGTAACCCCGTGGAGCATTATAAACTTCCCTCGGCTTACGGTGCAGTCGTTTTTGGTTATTTTGTATATCGGGCAGGCACTTTGGCATTGCCCGCATTTTGAGCATTTTGAAAGTTCTTTTTCATAATCTTGGAGTGTTTTCATAATGAAATAATAGCACAAAAGGCAGTATGGCACTAAGATACTAAGATTACAACCAGTATTAATCACTGCTATATAGTACATCAATTACTAATATTAATAACTTGATACGAACTTAGTGCCTTAGTATCTTAGTGCCCTATTATCTTTATTAATTGTAAACAATTTTTAATAAACAACTAAAATTATTAAACTTTTTTCAATACATGTCCGATTTAGTAGATAACAAACATTATAAGAGGACTATGTCATGTCAGAAAATTCACAATTTAGTTTTAACAGACCATACAAACCGTTCGGCTTCAATATTCAGGTTCCTGAAAGAACGATGCAGCAAGCCGGTCAGTCTTTAGAAAATTTGATCAAGGCGCCGACAGAGCCGTTGTTCAATTTTCTTGAAGAAAATGAGAATGTTTTCAATGGTGACGTAGCTTTTGAAATAAATAAAGTTGTTGCGCAGAACTTTACCATCGGTTCTATGATGCGTTTGGAAGATGAAAAAATAAACGGTAAGCAACCTAAAATTGATATGCATTTTTAATAGCCCGAGCAGAGGCAGATACGAAGTATCAGTCCGACAATTATGCAAGAATGAATATTCTTGCTAATTGGAGGCGTTGCCGTTTACTGCGAGGGCGTACCCGAGCAGAGGCAGAAGTGAAGCAATTTACTTTCCTAACTCGCAAGCTTTTTGTGTTGTTTTGTCTATAACATCGTAGAAAACTTTTGATGAATCATATTTTTTCATTTCCTGAATTCCGACAAATGTGCATCCGCCTTTTGTTGCTACGTTGTCAATCAGAGTTTGAACCGGTATTTCTCCCCGATTAAAAATCATTTGAGCCGATCCTAATGCGGTTTGGGTTGCAAGGGTGAGTGATTTTTCGTATTCAAGTCCGAGTTTTTCACCTGCTCGCGCCATATCTTCTATAACCTGATAGAAAAATGCAGGTCCTGAACCGGAAATTGCCGTGACAATATCCATTTGTTTTTCTGTTACGGTTATGCATTTGCCGATTGTTGAAAGTAAATTTTCAACAAATTCAACGTCTTGTCCGGTTGCTTTTGAGCCGGCACATATTCCGAACATCCCGAGTTTTACGAGTGCCGGAGTGTTTGGCATAATCCTTATTACTCTCGTATCATTATTGAGAGCGGATTCAATTTTATGGATCGTAACCCCTGCGCAGATAGAAACAAGCAATTTTTCAGGAGTAACTAATTTTTTTATTTCGTCTAAAGCTTCAACAGCCTGATTTGGCTTTGTTGCAATAAAAATAACATCACATTCTTCTGCGAGTTTTTTGTTGTCGTTGTAAACTTCAATCCCAAGTCTTTGTGATGCAGATTTTGCGATATCTTCATTTATTTCAGAACCTGTAACTTTATAATCATTTTTAATTGCACTGATAATGGCACCTGCCATTTTTCCGCATCCGATAAACCCTATTTGCTTCATAATATTTAACTATTCCTCTCTATTTTTATTGACTATTTATTTTTTTTACTATAACATCTGAATTATACGATAAAAATAGCAAAGGAAATAAAAAATGAAACGTACACTAGAAGGAACTAAAAGAAAAAGACAAAATGTAAGCGGCTTCAGAGCAAGAATGTCAACTCCGGGCGGTAGAGAAGTATTAAACAGACGCCGTGCAAAAGGACGTCATAAATTGGCTATCACTGCTAAGGAAAGAGCATAAGCATTTTGTGTCATTCTGAGCAGGAGATTCTTCGGGCTAAAGCCCTCAGAATGACAGAGTGCGAAGAATCTCATACAGTAGTTGTATAGGTTATTCGTTATGCTTCCAAAACGATATCGTTTAAAAAAAAGAACCGCTTTCAAAGCAACATATAAAATTAAGCACTCCACCCATTCGGGCGGAGTAACTTTGTTTGCGGGGATTGAGAAAAAAGAAGATGTTCCGACAAAAGTCGGTTTTGTTGTAAGTAAAAAAGTTCATAAGCGTGCAGTAAAAAGAAATCGTTTAAAGCGTCTTTTAAGAGAAAGTTACAGACAATTGTTAAAAGAAAACAATATTTATGGCTCTGATAAATTTTTATCATTAGTATTTGTTGGGGGTGAAAATGCTTTGGGTAAAAATTTTGACGAAATAAAAAATGCCGTTAAAATAACACTGGAGAAATTATAATGATTCTTGAAGGCATGTATTTTCAGAATGAAATAATGCACTCTGAAACAAGAGTATATCCGCAATTCCCGACTATAACATCAGGACTTGTAGAGGGTACGGATGCTGTTTACCGCTATGGGCTTAGAGAATCTTCTTATCCCGATTTGGTAATAGTAGATGAATTAACTGACGGCAAAGGCAGTTTTATTCCTGCAGGGCATTATGAGCTTGCACTGTCTGATGACAGGCAGTTTTTATTATTGCTTGAGGCCAAAGAGTTAAGAGCTATAATTCCTGTTTTTAAAGTGGAAGTTTCTATGAATGAAACGCCTCAGGTTCATGATTGGAAATCTTTAAGAGCAAAAAGAAAAAAAGATAAAGAAATATTGAAAACAAATCGCAAGCGTGAGCGCAAAGGTATGCCGCCTGTTAATGAAGAAGAACAAATATATCAGGAAGCATCTATTGAATATAACAAAGACGGAAAATATTTTTTAATTCGTTATGAGCGCGGAGATGTAAAAGCGTGGGCTGCTGTAAAAGCTCCCCAAATCAGACAAGAACGTAAATAACCATAATTAGAGCAATTAGCATAAATATACCTACAATTATCCAAAATCGTGAGATTCCGGTTCTAATCGGCACGGAATTCATCGATGTTACTTGTGGCTTTGGCTTTTGAGTTTTTTTAGCAGTAGTTTTTTTCTTTGAACTCTTAGTGGCTTTGTCTTTGGCTTCAATGTATTTTTCTGATAAGGATTTTTTCGATTGGTTACCTGTTATTAAGAGTTCTGTATCATATCTTAATTTCAGAATTCCGGAATCTTCTTTTTGATAGAATACAGAATAATTTATGCCAGCTTCGAATGCTCTTTGCAGACATTCAAGTGCTGTTGTTGCATTTTTGGTTACGGACTCAGAGTGAACAGATAAATTTCCTTGTTTTTTTAAAAAATATAAATCATCAATGAACTCTTTTTCCTGTTCGCTGTGGTTTGATTTGTCTTTTAAAGTTGCAAGCATTTCATCAAATGTAACTTCATTTGTGCGGTTTGAACCAAGAACTTTTCTGCATAAATGTTCGCCAAAACGTCTTGTCTGCCCCATACATTGTTCGAAAAATTCTCCTCTGTACAGTCTTTCGGCATCAATTATTATTTCGTATAAATTTTTATCAA
>CACXAK010000083.1 GCA_902765655.1 uncultured bacterium
TGTAAATCACCATTGGTCGGCATAGTTCCGTTGAAAGCTCTTGTTTGTGCGTCAATCTCTTTTTCGTGTTTTGAAAATTCATCTGATGACATTTGCCCGACTTCTTCACGTGTATATATGTGGTTACTACCTGTCAGTGGATTTGTGTAACCGAATAAGCCTGAATCCTGTTTAGATTGAACTTCAGGTAGTTGAATTCCCAACATTTTTGCAAGTTGTGTAATATCAAAATTTGCAGCCTGACCAGTTGGAATACCTGAAGGTTGCCTTAAACTTTCAGGTATAGCCATTGGGATATTATTAAAAATGGGATTATTTACATTTTTATATATATCATCCATTTTATAAACATAACCGTGATAAAGATTGTGTGAATTTTGATTTTGAGTTCTTGGGGTAACCTCTACTGCATCTTCAAGCCTATCCATTTTTTCTATATCATGATACTTTAAATTAGAGTTCCCAAACCCATGTGAAATTTGATATATTTGGTCTTTATCAAGGTTTGTATTAGTAATAAATGTTCTTCCTGGTTGTTCCATAGAATTAGAATTAAAAATAGGATCTTTTGGATTACCGTAATTTTTGATATTCATTGTATTGATTTCTTCATTGGTATACCCTTCTCTTTTCAAAATATTTCCTGTTCCGTAGGCATTAAATGTGGTTGCTTGAACTCCTGTTCTGGCAGATTCTATTTGAGCCATACTTCCACCTAAAGAGTGCCCTGTTACTTCAATATTAACATTTTTATCTTTATACATAGATTGTGCTTTTAAAAATAAATTATGTGCATCTTCTTGTTGTTTGGGAATATATCCAACTCCCATAGGTATATCAGAATTAAATAAATCTTTTGTTTGATTTGTTCCTTTATAGACCACAATGATATGATTACCTTTTTGATAAATTTGCCCTTCGAAGCCATTTTTGGTTTCAGGTTCTTTATAAACCATTTGCCAACCATCTAATTTTATTGGGCTATCCAAATGGTAAGAGTTGTATGATAAAATTTCTTTTTCTGTATCTGTTATATTATCTGAATGTTTCATTTGTATTTCCTTTCTGTTTATTTTACTATTAATACGATGAAATTTATTGAATATTTAAAACATAAATCTGCATTTCACCTATTTTCAATATCTGGTTGGATACTTTTGTATGAGTTTTACCAAATGTCAAAAGTGGATGGTGGTGGAATATTTATTATTTTATTAATGCCAATTTGGGGCATCATTTTACTTGCACTGTCAATAATTCTTCTAGTCGAGCATATTGCAAACCACAACATAAGTAATTCATTTATAATAAATAATCCGTTTTATAATACTATTTGGATTATTGGATTAATTATATCTATTCTTTTTACATTATTTATAATTTGTTCGTTATTATCGATAGTGCTAAAAATTTATTGATTTTCAAGTTTTTGTGATAAAATTGTCCTTTCGATTTTATCACTAATTCAGGTATTTAATATTTTAAATACCCTTATACTATTTATACTTTTAAACGGCTATTATTCTTTTATACCTGTTATTTCAGATACATCATATCCGGAAAAATTTTTTAAGTATTCTAAGAATTTTTTTTCTTGTTCATAATTATAATAATATTTACCATTAAATTTTGCTTGCATTGATTTAAAATCAAAAGCAATAGAGCCATGATATTTTATATCTTTATAATCATTTGTTTTATACGGCAAAACATAAAATTTCATATTTGTTTCTATGTTAATCATATACTTTGCAATATTTTGATAATTATTATCTTTTTCTTCAAGAATAAATAAAGAAATTCCCGCTGTTCCCCAATATAATGTTGAAAAAACAACACCAATAATTTCTTTTTTACCGTCACCGTTTAAATCGGTTTCAAAAGCACTTACTGTTTTGGGGGTTATATTTGCAAAATCTTGTGCTTCTCTTGGGGTTTTATTTAATTCATTCAAGACAAATTTATATAATATTTTACTTGCTTTGGTTTGAGATTGTTTAGAAAAATCGTATTCAATAGTTCCGTCAGGATGATTAATCGGCAGGTTTTTTGTTACAGGACAACCCAAAACAGGACAAGTTATAAATAAAAATATTAAAAATAAAATCCATATTTTTTTCATGCACTTATTTTACAAAATTAAATTTTATTTTTCAAACTTTTTACATTGCTATTTCCTCCTGTATCTCAGCTTGTGGTTGGGTAATATTTCTGCTGTTATAAGCTTTTTCAAGGCATAATTTACTATATTCACAGTATTGATTAGAGTTGTTTAATTATAATTTATATTGCAAGCTTTGAAAATTCCTCTATTCTGTTGCAACTAAATAGTAGAAATTGTATTTATTGAAAATAAAAATTTTTAATAGCAAAAAATGAATTTATAAACTTTTTACTATTACAAAACTTAAAACAGACTTGAAGTCTGTAGGGTAAACTTCAGTCTACCGGAAATAATTTGTTGCCTAAAATCAACACTCTTAAAATCGGCAATAGCTGGATGGCTTCTGACTTTTGCCCTTGCAATGACAAATTTTATATCTGACCAATTGTCCTGAAAAATGCATGTGGCTTGACGCCACAAGTAAAGTCTGCTTTGCCCTTTGCTCGCTCCCCGCTCGAACTACATACAGACCTGTCGGTCTGTTGGGTTCTCTTCCCCAATGCGCATATTTATTTACAATTTATAAAATGGAGACGGTGGGAGTGTCTTGCTGCGCCGCGCGTTAGACGGCTTTCGCGTCGGCTCATATGTCCTGCGAACAGCTTGACGATTTCGCCGACGGCTTCAGCCTTTGCGCGGCTTGCGCCGAACCCTAAAATGGTGTTCTCCTCCATACTCATCATACCAAAAAAGAGAACAAGATAAACCTGTTCTCTTTTTTGGTGGAGACGGTGGGAGTCGAACCCACGTCCAAAACGGATGACAATATACTTCTACGAGTGTAGGCAATTTTTTGCTCAACTGATTCAGGGAAATGTCTAAACCATACGAATCAGCCCTAGGTTTTATTTAAAGGAAACTCTAAACCTTGCAAAGTTGTCTTGATGTATCTACTTTGCATCAATACACTGCCGCTTGCATAATGGACCCATAAAACCGGCAAGCTGGGCTCTATGAGTGGCTAATATAGACTAAGCAGCCAATGCGTAAGCACCAGCGAAGTCTACTTTTCTTACATTGTTAGCACTTAATTTGTTTTGCTCGTTGATGACGGAGAACAGCGCTCCGACCCGCTGCATATTACCACCAAAACATCCTGTCTAATCCAAAACGTCCCCATGATGATTATTAAGTATATATGTAGATAAGTTTATATCAATATTATAAATATTGGTAATAATTGTTTAGCAGTATAATAATTAATTCCCGTAAAGAACTTATCTGCTTATATACTTAACTACTTAATAACTTTTAAAATTGTAAATGTGCGATTATTACTATTATAATTGAATTTTTGGCTTTTTCAACCTATATTGTAACAAAATGTTAAGAAGTTGAGGAAAAACATTAAAGTTCATGCTTTTACCTGCCGACATGATGAATAACAGAAAAATAACTTGAAAGGAAAAAAGCCATGGGAATGTCAGCATCACAAGCAAGATTTTTAAGCTTAACAGCAAGAAAAAATAATGTTGAATTCGAAGGACAACAAATTAACCAGCAGAGAACTACATTGTCCAATGAATCAGCAAGCTATTACAGCGAACTGTGTAATATGGAAGTTCCTACACCTCCGTCAATTGATGATTATACAAAAGTGTCTTACACCTTCAATGATGGTGCGATGACTAATACACTTATTTCCTTGCTGCCTGATACAACAACGGAAGGAAGAGCGGCAAACAGATACTATGTCAATTATGTTGAAGAATGGCAAGATGATTATGCTATCGTTCCTGCTACATCAAGTTTGGTTGAAAAAAGAGAAAATGCATATGTTATCGGAAGTTCAACTTTGAGAAAGATTGATAACCTTACTGATGAAGCTATTGACAACCTTACTGATGAGCAAATTAACACAAAATTGGCAAATGATGAGTATGCTCAAGAATTAAGTACTGCACAAAAAAGAGCTATGCTTAAAAATGAAGTATATCTTCTTAAAATGGTGCAGGATAAAACTGCAGATAATGGAGATTTTTACATCAGATATGTAAAAAATACTACAACAGGCAACTATGAACCACATTTATACGCAGAAAGTGAATTAACTCAAGATCAAAAATACAATAACAAGCAACTTGCAAGCATTCCTTGCTATTCACTTGGTTCAACAAGACAAACAAGAGAAGTATTACATCAGGAAGCCACAGTTGAAAAAGATACCTCAGGAAGATATATAGCAATTACAATCAAATTAGATGAAAATAATTCCCGTACGTATCCGTTAACAACGACTACGACAACCGATGAAGAAGCATATAATGATGCAATGAATCAATACAACTACAAACAACATGAATATGATCATAAGATTCAGGAAATCAACTCTAAATTAGAAATAGTTCAACAACAAGACAAACAATTAGAATTGAAACTGAAACAACTTGATACTGAAGAAAATGCAATTTCAACAGAAATGGATGCGGTTAAAAAAGTAATTTCCAAAAACGTTGAATCTTCATTCAAAACATTTAATGCATAATGTGACAGATAAAGAAGCGCCAGTTCGAAAGAACTGGCGCTTCTTTCAATGTAAATTTCTATAAACTACTATGCAAAAGTCCTTTTTTTTGTTATACTTTTGATATTACAAGGAAAGGTGGTTATTATGAAATTTGTTTGTACAGTTTGTGGTTGGTCAACAGAATCCGATACAATGCCTGATAAATGCCCTATATGCGGCGCTACAACTTTTAAAGCAATTGGTGGAGAAGGTAAAGTTTATGCCTGTGAACACCATGTGGGTGATGGTAAAGTTGAAGATGCTCAGGTAATGGAAGGTTTAAGAGCTAATTTTTCAGGTGAATGTACAGAAGTAGGTATGTATCTTGCAATGTCAAGAGTTGCTGAAAGAGAAGGATACCCTGAAGTAGCTGAAGCATACAAAAGATATGCATTTGAAGAAGCTGAACACGCTGCAAAATTTGCAGAATTATTGGGCGAAGTTGTAACTGATTCTACAAAGAAAAATCTTGAACTTCGTGCAGAAGCTGAGTTTGGTGCTTGTGACGGTAAATTAGAACTTGCTAAAAGAGCTAAAGAACTTGGTTATGATGCTATTCATGATACTGTTCATGAAATGGCAAAAGATGAAGCACGTCACGGTAAGGGCTTTGACGGGCTTTTGAAAAGATATTTTTCTTAAAAATTTAAAGTGTTAAGATGATAAGATTTTAGTTCTTATCGTCTTAACTCTTTACATCGTTTATATGATTACACAATTTAAAAAATTATGGTAAGTTATAATTATGAGAAACAGAAAATCTAGTAACGGACAATTAAAAATTATATTATTTGTAGGCGCAATTATC
>CACXAK010000084.1 GCA_902765655.1 uncultured bacterium
AAAAAGGAGCAAATGTTCTTGTTGTTGACGATTTGTTAGCAACAGGCGGTACAGCTGTTGCAGCTTGTAATCTTGTCCGCAAAGTCGGCGGCAACCTGATTGGTGCAGCATTTTTAATCGAATTAAATGAATTAGGCGGAAGGAAAAAATTACAAGATTGCGGAAAAATTGTTTCTATGCTACAATACTAACAAAAGGAAGAAATTAGGAGATATATAAATGAAGAAATTAGCACTCGTTTTAACTGTATTGTTAGTCACTCCGCTTGTAACACTTGCAGATGAAGCTCAACAACAAACAAATTATTATCAACCGTATTATGCTCAGGGCAATGTTATTCCGGGTAAAAAAGTTGAATATGCCGAAAAAAATTCAAAAGTATACAAAAGAGCATCAGGTAACGATTATATCTTAAAATATAATATTGATGATTTGGAATCAGCACCATGGATAAACGGTGGTAAAAGAAATTATAAATAATAGATGAGCCGGCAAATAAGCCGGCTTATTTATTACATATCAATTATTTCGCTTGGATCAATAGGTCTTTCTATTCTTTTTTCTGCTTCCTTAGAACAAATCTCTAAATTCTCCGATAATAAACTCTTTATATATTCAGTAACTTCTTCTTGTCTTACCGGTATCCCTGCATCAGTTATCGCAACTTCCGGCTTATCTTTGTGCTTTCTAAAAAAAATTTTATATTCAGGCATTCCAAACTCTGACTTCAATATATTACCGCAAGTAGTTGTGGTATTTTCGCCATTGCGACTGAATACTATCGGTTCGCCGATATGCATGCCGGTCAGCGCTTTATTATTTCCCTTACCATAAGCGAACCCGACAGGAACAACCGTAACATTTTTCTTAATCCCCAGAACTTTATTAATTAATTCTGCAATTCCTATCTGAAAACGACTGTTGAAATCTAAATCTTTTCTGATTGCAAGTTTACCCTCAGGGAAAATAAATATATTTGATTTATTGCGGACAAAATCTCTCATCAATGGTAAAAATGCTCTGGCATTTACACTTTTGTCCCCGCTATAAATATTAGCATCAATACCAACGGCACCAAAATTTTCAAAAGCTCTACGCTTTGTAGGATTCATTGTTTTTAAAATATCCTGATTCAGAATAATTTTTGGAAGAGGGAAATTATCTATTTTACCTGCATTTTTATATGCCTGAGTCAGCAAAGTACTTAAAACAGCAAGCATAGAAGGATCCCGGGTTTGATTTGAATGATTCATAATGAAAATAATTGAATCCTTCTTTAGGGCAATATCTTCAAGAATTTTATCTTCCGTATTTACATCAATAGTTTTTCCGGTACTAAAATATCTGCTTATCTCTTCAAGTTGAGTCAAATACTTCTCACTTGGTTCAGGAGTAATTTGTGCAATATTCTTTGTAATCATCTTTGTTTTTTTACTTTCAAAAAGATCTGCAAACCTGTTTGCAATTATTCTAAAAGTATATTCAAGCCCATGAAATCCCTTTTCACTTGAAGCATAGACATTCAGACCTTTAAAAGAAGGCATCGTTTGAATTCCAGATTTTTTGCATTTAGTATCCGGACTAATAAAGCGTTGCGGATAATTATGATAAATATTGCAATTAAAAGATATATTCACTTAAATCACCATTTTCTTAAGGATAAATGCTTGGTTCTCATAAAAACGAAAATTTAAAATTTTTGCTATCTTAAGTAGGAATTTTTTTATTTGCGTATTCTTTTTCTATACCTTTTACTAATGTATTCATTCCATGTGAATATGCCCCCACGCCAAGACCGCTCGAAGACGATGAAAAGAATGATGCATCATATCCGTTATGATTGTAGTTTTTACAAAATACATCCAAAAGTTTATGTCCATATTGAGCAAATTGATCAAACAACCCGGAAGAATTTTGCATCGCAGGAACAGCGCTATTTGATAAATGAACAACCATATCACCGCCCATAGAAGCTCCCGATAACAATGATGATGAAGCACCTCCTATCATTGAACTGCCTGCACTTTTCAAAAATTTTTCTTCTAACTTTGGTTTGTTAACTTTTATTCTTGCCTCAAACCGGATATTACTTGTATTATTTATAATCATTTTCACCTCAAATATTATAAAACACGTAAAAAAAATATTTGCTAATTAGACAAATATCTTACAATACTTAGTGACATCCGCCACAACCTGAGCATCCGCTATTTTTATGGCAAGAACCGGCAAATAAATCTTTGAAATCAAATACACGGTCTGAAAGTATTGATTCAATCACAAAAGGTAAAAGTTTTTTTGATATTGAATGTACTTCTTCTAAATAGTCATCAATATGCGTTTCCATTCCGATTAATATCGGATATTGAGCAATAATCTTGTCTTTTGAATGAACAGTAACACCGCTGACCTTTACTCCGTCCGAAAAAATTTTTTCAATTGCACCTTCGCATTTGTATGACGGCAAAAGCGCGGGGTGCACATTCAAAACATTTTCATTATTCTGAATCAAATCAAATGAATCATAAAGAATGATTAAATCAAAACCTGCAGAATCAAGTGCAGATAAATTCCCGTCAAAATAGACAATATCAACATCTTTATTTTCAAAATATAATTTAACATCATCAAATAATTCAGCATAAAATACTGCAACTTTTTTAGACATTTTTACCATTTCCTGCGATTAACAGATTTTACAAGTTTTAATTTCTGCTCTTTGATAAAGATATCGGCATTTGACTCATTTGTCAAACATAAATTTTTATTTCCCAAGTCATTACCCACATGGTTCTTGAAAAGCGTGCGTGCCGCTCTTTCTAGTGGGGTAAGCGTTTTATTTATTCTCATGATGTATTTATTGTACTGTAAACACTTTATAAATTCAATAGTTATAAATTATTGCGCAAAAAATATTTTTTTGTGTTTTATTATTATAAATATAATTAAAAACAGGAGTTAAATATGGAAGTTAACCGAATTTCACAGAGCCCGAATTTCAAGGCAAAAATGGTTGTATGTGACAGCAGGATACAGAAATTTATCAAAGCATCATTTTTGGCAGAATCAAAAGATACATATAATACATTAGATAAATTTACCCGTGCAAACCAGGATGCAATTGTATCCGTAAATTTTAAGCTTATCGGAGAAAAAATGTATATGACAGCTAAAAACGGTTCAAACAATCAAATTGAAACAAAACTTGTACATGATACAGAAAGTGTAAAACTTGAAGACAACACAGTATTTATCGATTTAATTAAGAATACAATGGAGAATAAAACTTTTTGGATGAATAAATAAAATCCAGAGTACAATCACTAAAAAAAGGAAGGCGCAAAGACCTTCCTTTTTATATTTTTAATGTCATATTATTTACATAATGCAAGTAATATACCTGCTGCAACTGCAGAACCGATTACACCTGATACGTTCGGCCCCATAGCGTGCATCAATAAGTAGTTTTGAGAATTATATTCCAAACCTACTTTATTAGATACCCTCGCAGCCATTGGAACGGCAGAAACACCGGCAGAACCGATTAATGGGTTTATAAGTTTTGGTTCACGTTTACCGATTTTAGCAGATATAATTTCGCACAAATTCATAAGTTTAGCCATCAATACACCTGCACCTGTTGCAAATGAGAATGCCAAAATTCCTAGTACAAGTATAAATAGCGTTTGAACAGTCAAAAAATGATCCGCTGATAATTTTGATCCGACTGTTAAACCTAAGAAAATTGTAACAATGTTAATCAATGCATTCTGCATAGTATCTGATAATCTGTCTACAACCCCACATTCTTTGCATAAATTACCAAATGTAAATGCCCCAACCAAAGGACAAGCCGATGGAAGAAGTATTATACACATAAATAATACAATTAATGGGAATGTAATTTTTTCACGTTTTGAAACAGGTCTTAACTGTTCCATTTGAATAACACGTTCTTTTTGGGTTGTTAACAATTTCATAATAGGCGGCTGAATAACAGGAACCAATGCCATATATGAATATGCTGCAACTGCAATTGCACCTAATAACTCAGGAGCAAGAGAACGAGTAACATATATTGATGTCGGACCATCAGCACCACCAATAATACCTATTGCACCGGCTTGCGGAAGCGTAAAACCAAACAAGCACAGAGCCATAAGTAAAGCACCAAATATCCCAAATTGTGCAGCACCACCTAAAAGTGCGGTTTTTGGATTTGCAATTAATGGGCCGAAATCTGTCATTGCACCGACACCCATAAAGATAATAAGCGGGAATAAGCCTTTATCAATACCAAAAGCAAATATTATTCCCAAAAATCCATTAGGCCCGGCGATTGCTTCATTTGGATCTAAAAATGCAATATTAGACAATATCCCGCCAAATGCGATTGGAACCATAAGTAATGGTTCATATTGTTTCTTAATACCTAACCACAAAAGGAACAAGCATATCAAAAGCATAATCGGATGCCCGAACACATGCAGAAATTGTTCTACTCCATGCAATTTCGGATCCGGAGACAAAATCAGGTTATAAATCCCTGTGTTCTGCCATAGATTTACTAAACCATCTGTAATTTCCATCTATAGCCCCCTAACCGATTGTTACCAATACTTGTCCGTTTTGGACTTTATTACCTACTTCAATTTCAACAGACTTAACCGTACCTGATACAGGAGATTTAATTTCTGTTTCCATCTTCATTGCCTCAACAACGGCAATAACATCACCTTCCGAAATATTATCACCTTCAGAAACAAGAACTTTCAGCACGTTACCGGGTAAAGCGGCTTTAACAGGAGTACCTTCCCCGCCGACATTAGCTTTCGCTTCAATACCTTCTTTTACACTGAAATCATATAATTTACCGTTAACGGTTGCTTTGTCACCTTCAAGTGCAACAGCATATTTTTTACCGTTTACTGTAACCGTATATCCGTTAGTATCATTACCTGCAGATTCTTTTGGCTCTGCTGATTTTTCATTCTTGCGAACTCCGATTGTTCCTTTACCCTGTAAGAATAAAATGCCTTTTTCTTTACAAGCGGCTGAGATAAATAAATTTTCATCATTTACTTCCAAGCCGGCTTCTTCAAGACGTTTCTGAGCAACAGCAAGACCTTTATTCGGATCTTTATCATTCAAATCGACAACCGTTTCAGTTGTTGGTTCTAAGCCCAACTGTTCATGTGCAATTTTTACAACTTCATCATCCGGTTGGCAAGGAGTTTTACCAAAATACCCAAGAACCATTTTGCCATAACCTTCAGCGATTTTCTTCCATTTACCAAACATTACATTATTAAATGCCTGTTGAAAATAGAATTGAGAAACAGGAGTAACTGATGTTCCGAAACCGCCTTTTTCTACAACTTCTTTCATCGCAGCAACAACTTCCGGGTATTTATCCATCAAATTGTTATCACGAAGCATTTGAGTATTAGCGGTCAAAGCCCCACCCGGAAGCGGTTTCAACATCAATACCCAAATCATAGTCTGTGCCTTTTAATGCATGCCACATAGAAACAATATCCGGCTGAGCCGTACCGCCTGAAACAGGTTTCATTGATAAGTCTATACAATTTGCACCGCCTTCAAGTGCTGCCAAATACGCAGCTAAACCTGTTCCTGCTGTTTCGTGAGAGTGGAAACGAATATCAGCATCAGCACCTAAAATCTCTCTTGTGCGTTTTACGGTTTCAAATACTTTTCTTGGAGCTGATGTTCCTGATGCATCTTTGAATGCCAAAGAATCAAATTCAATTCCCGCATCCAAAATCGAGCGCAAAACTCTTTCATAAAATTCAACATCATGAGCACCTTGGCATCCGATTGGCAATTCCATCATTGTAATTGTTACTTCGTGTTTCAAACCGTGCTTTTTAATACATTGACTTGAATACAATAAATTGTTTACATCATTCAATGCATCAAAGTTTCTGACAGTTGTTACGCCGTGCTTTGCAAACATTTTTGCGTGCAAATCAATAACATCTCTGGGTTGAGAATCAAGACCTACAACATTAACCCCTCTTGATAAAGATTGCAAGTTTATATCTGGTCCGACAGCAGCTCTGATTTTATCCATTGTTTCAAAAGCATTTTCGTTGCAATAGAAAATAGGGGATTGAAATCTTGCCCCGCCTGCAACTTCAAAATGTTTCAAGCCCGCTTTTACTGCAGACTGAAGTGCAGGAATAAAATCGTCAACAAAGACTCTTGCCCCGTATACGGACTGAAAACCGTCTCTGAATGACGTATCCATTACTTTAATCAGTTTTTTACTCATATTTATATCCTTTCATTATTGTAATTAATTAACCTCTTTTAGCCATGATTGCAGCTATTGCAACTGCTATTGCCTCATCAACATTTGAAGCAACTTTCTTGGCTGCTGTTTTTACTTCCTCAACCGCTTCAGGGAAAATTTTATTTAACCAGCCGACAACTTTTGACATTATCATCATCGCAAAAATCAGCAATGTAAGAAATGCCAGAACAGTTCCCATGCCAATAAGCAGCAGAGCAAGTCCGTTTTCTAAATTGTTCATAATATATCTCCTATGTTTAATATTAATTCTTTGTTTTCATTCGTGTTCAGAATCAGTTCGCCATTACTGTTTATACCTTTGGCATAACCGGATTTTATTTCATTCAGAACCTGTATTTTTAAATCTTTTTCCAAAAAACAATTTCGATTCAAATAATCATTCATTATCATTTCAAAACCATTTAATAAAAAATCATCATATTTATCAAAAAATCTTTCAAGAAATTCATTTAAAAATGCATCCATATTCACATTATTACCAATTTCTAGATTTAAAGCTGTTACAACACGATCAGGTATATTTTTAATATCTTTTTCTGACGCATTAAGATTTACGCCTATTCCTAAAATTATTCCTTTTAAACTGCCGTTCTCTATAACAGTTTCAGATAAAATTCCGCAAATTTTCCTTTTTCCGTCAATCATAACATCGTTTGGCCACTTAACTTTAGGATTTACACCATAGTTTTCAAGCTCTTGGCACAGGATAACCGATGCATATTGAGTAATATTTGCATATATTGATTTAAATGTTTCTGACGGTTTCAAAATTATTGAGAAGAAAAGATTATTTTGGCCTAAATCAACCCATTTACGATTAAGTCGACCACGTCCGCATGTCTGCCTGAGAGCATGCACAATTGTTTTATCCTCCAAAGCAGAAATATGCGATTTGGCGTAACTGTTTGTAGATTCAATCTCCTCTAGTCTTATAACTTTCATTAATATCCTCTAATCAGAAGTTTTCAATTAGAATAATTATACTACAAACAAAATTTATAGAATATAAAATAATCTTTTACATAAAACATATTATAATCACTAGTTGAGAGATTAAAACTTTCTACTTGTTCACTTTTCTTTTTGATTGCGACGCAAAAAGAAAAGTGAACCG
>CACXAK010000085.1 GCA_902765655.1 uncultured bacterium
TGCCTTCATCTCACAGATAAAATATGTTCATTATTTGATTTTATCGGAAAAAATTTGGAACTTGAATATGTAAATAAAGCTTTGCGATATCTGAACAAACCTGAAATAACAGTTAATCTTATTTCAAAAACAATATTTATGAGTTTGCTAAGTACAATAGTAGTAGGTTTAAGCTTACCGATAAGAAGTATATGCTGCACTCTTTGGTATAACACCTTATCCTCAATAAAAGGGAACTGTTCGGAAGCAAAACCTAAAAAGCAAAAACGCACAAAAAAAGATGAAGTATCGGAAGAATAGAAATGTTCATTTGTAAAAACTGCAAATCAATAGATAAATTTGAACTGATGTTTTCTCCTGATTATATGGGAGACAAGAATTTTTCACAGAAATATAACGAAAATGGGGATATTGAAATAACAGTTGACGGATATGTTTTTATTCCTGATTTACAGTTTATGAATGAACACGCAGTCTGCCGCTACTGCGGACAAATTTACACGTGGGATTATGAATACAGGAGAGATATATGAGATTAGAAAACAGAGAAAATAATCAAACAAGAGAAATTAAATTTACCACAAATTATACAAAACATGCTTTGGGTTCAGTATTGGTTGAATTTGGCGATACAAAGGTCATTACAACTGCAAGCGTAGAAGAAGGGAAACCAAAATGGATGGATAAAGAAGACACTCGTGGATGGCTGACAGCAGAGTATTCACTTTTACCATCTTCAACATCTACTAGATGCCAAAGAGAAAGGACAAAGATTTCAGGCAGAACACAGGAAATTCAACGACTCATTGGCAGAAGTTTAAGAGCTTGTGTTGATTTGGCAAAGATGTCTGATATAACAATAACAATAGATGCAGACGTAATTCAGGCAGACGGGGGAACAAGAACTGCAAGTATTTGCGGCGGTTATGTCGCATTGTGTGAAGCTGTAAAAAAATTACTTGCTGAAGGAACACTAAAACAAAATCCTATAATTGAGCCAATCGCAGCAATTTCTGCAGGCATAATTGACGGGGAAGTCAAACTCGATCTTAACTACGAAGAAGACTCACACGCTCAGGTTGATTCAAATGTTGTATTAACAAAAAGCGGAAAAATCATTGAATTTCAAACAACAGCAGAAGGAGAGCCGTATGAATACGAGCAAATGCTTAAAATTTTTGAAGTTGCAAAGAAAGGAATAGAAGAAATTATTGAAAAATATCCGATTTTGGAGTAAATTGTACATATGAAAAAACTTTTTGTGTTTAGTCTTTTTGTCGCTTTATTGATTTCTTTGGGTGTTTGCGCTAAAACAAAGAATGAAAAAACGGAAGTGAAAACAACTGACGGAACAGTTATAAATACTGTTACAGCAAAAAAAATATCAGCTTCAAAAAACAAGGATGATTCGTTAAAAAAACACAGAAAAAACAGAAA
Source organism: uncultured bacterium (assembly GCA_902765655.1). GTDB lineage: Bacteria > Cyanobacteriota > Vampirovibrionia > Gastranaerophilales > Gastranaerophilaceae > Zag111. The sequence goes on from CACXAK010000085.1 coordinate 1,438, forward strand.
ACAATATCTCAGATACATAAAAAAAATTAACAACGCGAAAGATAAAAAACGTTTGAAAGAACGCAATCTGGAATTTTATAACGAAAGATTAGGAGAGAACCAAGAATGAAAAAATTAGCAGTATCATTAATCGCAGTAGCTATTTTAGCAATCGGAGCACCATCATTTAGTGCAAATGCATTTACAAATGCATTAAACAAAACATCAAACGCTATTACTAACACAGCAAACAAAATTACTAAAGCTGAAAATGATGCATTAAAAGCTCAAGAAGATGCTCAAAAAGCTGCAGAAAAAAGACAAAAAGAAGCTCAAAAAGCAGCTGAAAAAAGACAAAAAGAATTAGAAAAACAACAAAAAGCAAGAGAAAAAGCAATTGCTGACCAAAAAGCAGCGTACCAAAAATCTGTAAATGAACAAAAATCATTCTGGAACAGCCAAAAAGAATTTTGGAGAAATGCATTTACATTTGGCAGCAAAAAATAACAGATTTTTATATCTTATATAAAAAGGTCGAATTTTTATTAATTCGGCCTTTTTTGTGCTAATATAGAATGGTTGATAACGGATATAAATAGCATGATGATTCAGAACAATATACAAACAGTATCAGGTGCAAAGGCAATAATAAAAGCCCTTGAATCTATCGGAACAAACACAATTTTTGGCTACCCCGGCGGAATTGTGCTAAAACTTTACGATGAATTGTATAATCAGTCAAATATAAAGCATATATTGATGCGTCACGAACAAAGTGCCGTTCACGCAGCAGAGGGCTATGCCAGAGTTTCGGACAAATGTGGGGTAGTACTTGTTACATCAGGTCCAGGGGCTACTAACACAATTACTGGTATTGTTAATGCATATTTAGATGGTTATCCGTTGATAGTTTTAACAGGGCAGGTAGATAAGAATTTAATAGGCAAAGATGCTTTTCAGGAAGCAAATATATGCGACATGGTTAAATCTTGCACTAAAGCAGCTTTTCAAATTACAGATGCGAATGATATTGAGAAAATTATTACTAAGGCACATGATATCGCAATGTCAGATAAAAAAGGCCCTGTACTAATTGATATGTCTAAAAATATATTTACTCAAAATATAGAATTAAAAAATAAAGAAAAACAAAACAAAGGGAACAATCTGACTTGTTCAATAGCCACAGCTGAAAGGATTTATACAAAAATAATAAATTCTAAAAAACCGCTTATAGTAATTGGCGGGGGGGTAAATCATTCTAAATGCTATAATGAATTAACTGAATTTATTAAAAAAAATAATATTCCAGCAGTTTCAACAATGATGGGACTTGGGGCTTATGGTTCTGAAAATGAGAATTATATCGGAATGATTGGAATATTTGGGGATGAAAGCGCAAATGAAGCATTGCGCCAATCAGACTGCATTATTTCACTCGGGGCAAGATTCAATGACAGAATTACCTGTGTTCTAAAAGAACATACTCTTGATAACAATGTTATTCAAATTGATATAAACGAGAATGAAATAGCAAGAAATTTCACACCTAAAGACTATGTTATATCTGATATAAGAGATTTTTTAAAGAAAATTAATAATTTTGGCAGTAATGAACATTCAAAGCAATTTGAGAAATGGAACAATAAAGCAAGAGAGCTTAAGAAATTAAATACTAAACCTCAAAAAATCTCAAATATGATACATTCATTTGAGGTAATCAAAAAACTTGATGAATATACAAAAAACAAATCGGTTATATTTACAAGCGAGGTAGGACAACATCAACTTTGGGCAGTAAAGAATTTGGAATTAAGTAATAACAGAAAAATTTTGGTTTCAGGCGGTTCAGGCACAATGGGGTTTGGATTGCCTGCGGCGATTGGTGCAGCTGTTGCAATGCCGGATAAGACAATTGTTTGTATCACAGGTGACGGGTCACTCCAAATGTCTCTGGGTGAACTTGCTGTGTGCAATGAATACGGATTGAATATTAAAATCATATTATTAAACAACGGATATCTTGGGATGGTAAGGCAACTTCAGGAAAAGAATTGCCAAAAGAGATATTCTCAAACTAAACTTTCAAACCCTGATTTTGAAAAACTGACTCAAAGTTTCGGTATAGAAAGTATCAAAGTAAATTCAGTTTCAAATATTGAAAAAGCTTATGAAAAAGCTTTTTCAAACAATAAAACATTTCTCATAAATTTTGAAATTGAACCAATGGAAACAGTATAACCCCATTATTGGAATTAGGATAGTTATAAAAAATGAATATACAAAAAATAAATGAAGTAAAAGAATTTTACTCTAAAAAACTGAACGCGAAAAGTAACAATAAAATAAATAAATAAATACAAACCGTTTTTTACAAAGATAATGAAAAAGCTAACAAAGAACATATAAAAAGCCCCAACTTTTACAAGTCGGGACTTTTATATGTTAACGAAATGTTTTATTCTTTCACAACTTCTTTATATTCGTGACCAACATTTACGTTTAATGCTCTGTATTTGTATTCAGATTCATCTTGGTTGATAACAGTTGGAGATTCTCCAATTTTACCATTTTGAACTGTAATATTTATATCATTTTCAGCATTTATCAATGTCTTTTTAACACCGAAGTTCAAAACATCACCATCAATAACATTGATATTTACGTTTCTTTTTGCATTTATATAATCGTCATAAACAGTTGCACCGATTACGACATCACCGCCATTTGTATCAATGTTTACATCATTATCTGCGAACAATTGACCTGAAACTTTGACCCCTTCAAATGAATCGTCAGAGATATCAATATCATTTTTTGCCTGAACAGATGCATCTTTATTGAAGAAAGTACCTGTTTCAGAAGTATTATCAATAACAATGTCTTTTTCAGAATTTATATCACCATTTACATTTATACCATTAGCTCCGGTATTGACGATTTCAACATCTCCTGCATTTATAACACCGGTAGTAACAACATTTACACCTTTAGCGCCACTGTTTTGAATATTTAATTTACCGCTGTTATTTACAGTCCCAGAAATATTGATTTGATCACCCTTGTTAGTTAATGTTGAATCACCTGTATTAGTGAATGTACCGCTTATACTTAAAGGTCCGTTTTCATTGACAACTTTTGTTGTGCCTACATTGCTGATTTCACCTGAAACAACAAATCCGTTTTTACCTTTGTTGTAGTAAGATGCTTCACCGCCTTTGTTGATTATCTTACCTTCTTGAGTAACACTGAAGTATCCGTCATTGTTTGTAAATGAAACATTGCCTTCATTATTTACCGTGCCCCAGACATTTATACCTTCAGCTGCATTGTTTACAACTTCAAGTCCCTGAGTATTAATTTGAGCATCTTTAGTAATATTAATACCTCTTACCTTGCCATTATTTGTAATAGTTGTTTTACCATTTACATTCTTAACTGTACCAAATACATTTAGACCTTTATCACCACTGTTCACGAGCTTTAGATCACCGTCTTTATTCTCGATTGAGCCATAAACGCCAAGACTGCCTTCGCCTTCAATGTTATTTAATATTTCAGCAGCTCCGGTATTACTGATTTTACCGTGTATATCAACTCCATTTTCACCGGTATTTGTTATTTTAAGACCTTCTGAATTAATTGTTCCTGTTGTTACTAAATGGAAGCCCTTATCACCTGAGTTAACAAGTTCTAATTGGCCGTTTTTATTTTCAACAGTACCGCTTATATTAAGCTGAGAACCAGAATTAGTTATTGTAGCATTACCGTTGTTAACTAATTTTCCACTAATACCAACAGAACCATTTTCATTTGTAAGATTAGCAGTTCCATTATTATTTAATCTTCCTGCAACAGCTAAGCCATATTGTCCTTTGTTAGTTACGTTTAAATCACCATTGTTATTAACAACACCAGATTCGTGAACTTTCACCCAACCGGCATTATTTGTAATATCCATAGTACCTTTGTTAGCAACACTACCTTTAATATGGATCCCATTATCACCATTGTTTACCATTTTTAAGTTATTAGTATTTATAGATCCTTTTTCTCGGACGTTTATACCGATTAAACCATCATTAGCAATGTATAAATTGCCTCTTTCAGTAGTTACGTCACCATACACATTAACGCCATTTCTTGCATTTGCACCGCTTTTAACATCAACATCGCCATAACTGTGTACGCGGCCATTGATATTAAGACCATAGTGCCCGTTATTTTCAAGCGTTAATTTTCCATTTGCAGCATTTGCATCAGCTTTTCCGTGTTCAATATTGCCATTTACATTAAGACCATAAGAACCGGTATTTTTAATATTTCCTGTATTAGCTATTACAGTAGTACCATACAAATTCAAACCATTCTTACCGCTGTTAGTAATTTCAGCATTATTAGCCTGGATCAAACCATGTTTATCAAGATTTAATCCTCTTTCGCCTGTGTTTGTCATTGTAGTCGAACCCGCAGTACGCGACTCGCCATAAATATTAAGTCCGCCTTGACCATCATTTAAGAATGTTGTGTTACCATTTTCAGTATTTGTTTTACCATATACCTTTAAGCCGTTTACTCCGGAAGCTGAGTTTTTATATAATGCATTACCTGAAGTATTTACGTTACCTTTTATAACAAGACCGCCTGCACCGGTATTATCCATTACCAAACTGTCTTTATTTAGATTATTAGCGATAATTTTACCATTTTTGAGGACGTTTAATCCGCCTTCACCATAGTTTTTAACAGCAAGAGCCCCATCTTCATTATTTATGGTTCCGCCAATATTTAAGCCCTTTTGGCCTTCTTCCATATTGATAATTTGAGCATCTCCGATATTTGAAACAGTACCTGTAATATTTAAACCGTTAGCACCTTCATTTTTAACATCTAAACCTTTTGAAGAAACACTTCCTGTTTTAATAATATTTAAGCCCTGATCACCTGTGTTATAAAGAGCCAATTTCCCATCATTATTTACGGTTCCTGAAATATTGAGTTGTGTACCGCTATTTGTAAATGAAGATTCTCCTACATTTGAAAATTTACCGGGAATACTTAAAGCACCTTTATGGTTAAGAACCATTGTAGTGCCTTCATTATCGACTTCACCTGCAAATATTAGTCCATAGATACCATCATTTTCATAAATCGCATTGCCACCTTTATTTGACATATACCCTGATTCTTGAACTTTCAACATTCCTGCATTGTTTGTATAAGAACCGTCACCTTGATTTATAACTTTACCATAAACGTGTAACCCATTAGCACCATCGTTTTTCATTTTGATGCCTTGTGAATCAACTACACCGGTTTTTGTAACATTTAAACCTTTTTCAC
>CACXAK010000086.1 GCA_902765655.1 uncultured bacterium
TTTACACAATTATTTTTTGATAATGAAAAGTTGTTTAATTATATCGAGAATGTGCAAAAAGCAGGGATAAATATTCCGGTTGTAGCAGGAATTATGCCTGTCAGAACATTAAAACAAATTCAAAAAATGACTTCTATGGCAAGAGTTTCCGTTCCGAAAAAATTTATACAGCAACTTGAAAAATATCCTGATGATACCATGAAAATCGGTACTGAATTTACGATTAGACAATGCGAAAATTTGTTAGAAAACGGAGTAAACTCATTACACTTTTTTACTTTAAATCATAGTGATCAGGTTAGTGAAATTTTAGATAACATACTATAAAAGAGGGGGAATTGTAATGCAAAATTTGAATAAATACATTGAACATACCTTATTAAAACAAGATGCAACTGAAAAAGACTTAATCAAGCTTTTTGATGAAGCAAAAGAGAACGATTTTCTTGGAGTATGTGTAAATCCGTGCTATGTAAAACTTGCAAAAGAACATTTAAAAAATACAAATGTTAAAATAGTGACTGTAATCGGGTTTCCTCTTGGGGCAAATACAACAGAAGTTAAAGTTTTTGAAACCCAAAAGGCCGTTTCTGACGGTGCAGATGAAATCGATATGGTTATAAACGGAACAAAATTAAAAGATAACGATAAAGATTACATTGTCAATGAAATCAAAGCAATCAAGCAGGCATGTAGCGGGCATAATCTGAAAGTTATTATAGAAACAGATTTGCTTAATAAAGACGAAATTATCAGGGCTTGCGAATATTCAATTTTGGGCGGGGCCGATTTTGTAAAAACCTCAACCGGTTTTGTAAAAGGCGGAGCAGGTGCAAAAGCTGAGGATGTTGCGCTTATGTATAAAACAGTTAAAGATGCAGGACTTCAGGTCAAAGCGTCAGGCGGAATAAGAGATAAAGAAACTGCAATCAAAATGATTGAAGCCGGAGCCGTACGTCTTGGAACAAGTTCGGGCGTAAAAATTATTTCTTAAACGTATCTTTCCTTAATTGTTCAAGTTCTTCTTTAATTTCCTGAGATTTCTGTTCTAAACGGTTATAAACCTTAGAATTCATTTAACCTTAGAATTCATTTCTCCGCCTATTAATAGAAGAATAGATGTATAATACAGCCAAATCATTAAAATAAAGAACGCTCCGATTGTTCCGAAAACAATATTATATGTTGATAAATTATTAACATATATCGAAAATCCCCAGGAGCCGATTAACCAAAATGTCGTGAAAAATATGGTTCCCGGTAGTGCGCTTTTTCTTTTAAATTTATCATTTCCTTTCAAATCGGGAAGAATGTAATAACTTAAAAATGCCAATACATACAATGCCAAAAATGCTACCGGCCAGCGTAATGCCAAAATAGTATATGCCGTCGTTTCGGATAGCCCGAAATTATTGACAAAAAACATTACAATTATTTTCCCGAATATAATAATGTTAATCGTAAGGAACAAAATCAAAATATTTACAAATACCATTAACAGTGACAAAATTCTTGTATAAATAAAACTTCTGGTTTCTTCGACCTTGTATGCGCGGTTCAATCCTTTCAATATGACTGCAACCCCGTTTAAAGATAAAAACAGGGATGTACAAATACCGATTATAGCCATCAATTTCCCGTGCCCAAAAATCATTGTTTGATTCAGTACACTTTTTAACAAATCCATTGTTTGGTTTGGGGTGATTGTTGAAAGAACTTTCAAAACAGGATCCATGTATGACTTATTCCCCAACCATCCAAACACAGCCATTAAAAACAGCATAAAGGGGAAAATTCCGACAACAAGCATAAATCCCATTTCTGCTGCCATTCCGAAAAAATCATTTTTAATAATAGATCTTATCAGCGAAATAAGAGCGTGTGCATATTTATTTTTCATTAAGGTTTTAATTATATCTTTAAGCATAACTTATTTTCTTAATTCTTCCAGAACCATTTTTACGGCATTTTTCACATCTGCTTTAATTACTGCTCCTGCAGCGAGTTTGTGCCCTCCGCCGCCAAAAGCACTGCATATTTTTGCGATATCTTTGCTGCGGCTTCGCATAGAAAGTTTTGATGTTGTTGCATTCAGTTCCTTTATAACAAATGCCACTTCAGTTGTCTTAATTGCACGCAGTTTTTCCGTCAATCCGTCAGTGAAGTCATCTCCGTTATAATTAAACTTTTCCAAATCCTTTTTATACACTTCAGTATATGCAATTTTATCATTATTTTCAAATTTTGCTTTATTAACGCAATAGCTTTGAAAAAGCACCATATCTTTTGATTGTGACTCATAACATTTTTGAAAAACATCAGACGGATTTACCCCGGCAGATATAAGTTCTCCTGCATAAACCATAGTTTTTTCGGATGTATTTGTGAAACGGAATCCGCCTGTATCTGTCAGTATTGCGGTATACAAACAAATTGCGCAATCTTTACTTATTATCCAGCTTAATTCTTTTGCAATTTCATACAGCACTTCACCTGTTGCAGAAGCAAATGGCTTAATTATATTTTCATCGGCGTACGAGTTGTTTGTTTCGTGGTGATCAATATTAAAAGTTTTTTTAGCTTTTTCAAACAACACTTTTGCATCCGAACAACGGTCAATTGAGGCGACGTCAAGATTTATGACTAAATCGTATTCTCTTGACAAATCCATATCTTCAATGAATTTTGCATTACCTATTTCGGGCAAAAATTCGTATACTGAAGGCAATTTTGAAACAATTACCATATCGCATTTTTTCTTATAATTATCTTTTATAAGATGGTACATTCCGCATATACTGCCAAGTGTATCTCCGTCAGGATTTATGTGGGATACGAGTAATATATTTTTGGAATTTTTTATGCTAATATCTAATTGCTTTAAACTCATTTCAAGATTTTAGCACAAAAATTTGCTTAGCAAAATTATGAAAAAAATACTTTATACAAAATTTCAATATATTGATGAACTTGTTGCTCAGTTGGGGGAGCAAAAGGAATTTAAACGCGCAATAAGGCGCAGTAATTTATATAAATTCTGGTCTAAAGTTGCGGGAGAAAAGTTCTCTGAGTATTCAAAACCATACTCAATGCTAAAAGGTAATGTTATGGTAATAGCTTGTAAAACGCCTATTGTCGCACAGGAACTGCTGCTGCGTAAAACAGAGCTTTTGAATAAATTAAAGCCATATATCGAATCATTGAAAATGAATGTATCTGATCTCAAATTTGATTCAAAAAAATGGATTGAGGATTAATAACTTTAATCCTTTAAAATTTTTGAATTGTTAATTTTTTGTTTATTTTTTTCAGAATTAAAAAAAATAGTGTTATAAAGAGAATATAAAATATATTACTTAGTGCCTTAGTGCCTTAGTAACTTTGAATCTTAATAAAAAGGAGATAAAAATTATGGCAAAAACAATTGGTATTGACTTGGGTACAACAAACTCAGTAGTCGCAGTTATGGAAGGCGGTAAACCAACCGTCATCGCTAACGCAGAAGGTTCAAGAACAACTCCGTCTATCGTCGGGTTTTCAAAAACAGGTGAAAGATTAGTTGGTCAATTGGCAAAAAGACAGGCAATTGTAAACCCTGACAAAACTATTGCATCAATCAAACGTCACATGGGTGACAATTATAAAGTAAATATTGACGGAAAAGATTATACTCCGCAGGAAATTTCTTCAATGATATTGAGAAAACTGGCAGATGATGCTTCTTCATATTTGGGAGAAAAAGTTACATCAGCGGTTATTACTGTTCCTGCGTACTTTAATGATGCACAACGTCAGGCAACTAAAGACGCAGGAAAAATTGCAGGTCTTGATGTTTTGCGTATCGTAAACGAACCTACAGCTGCTGCTTTGGCTTATGGCCTTGAAAAAGAAAAAGCTGAAAAAGTTTTGGTATTTGACCTTGGTGGTGGTACATTCGATGTTTCTATTCTGGAAATTGGTGATGGTGTTCACGAAGTATTATCAACTTCAGGTGATACTCACTTGGGTGGTGATGATTTTGACCAAAAAGTTATGGATTGGATTTGCGAAGAATTTAAAAAACAGGAAGGTATTGACCTGACAGGTGATAAGCAGGCAATGCAGCGTGTTAAAGAAGCTGCTGAAAAAGCAAAATGCGAATTATCTTCAGTATTTGAAACAAATATCAACTTGCCGTTCATTACGGCTGATGCAAATGGTCCGAAACACTTAGATTTGAACTTGACAAGAGCAAAATTTGAAGAATTATCTTTTGATCTTTTGGAAAGATGTAAAGCTCCTGTTGAAAAAGCTATAAGTGATGCAGGTATTTCAAAATCTGAAATCAATGAAGTCGTATTAGTTGGTGGTTCTTCAAGAATCCCTGCTGTACAGAAACTTGTCAAAGATTATACGGGTAAAGAACCAAACCAATCTGTTAACCCTGATGAAGTTGTAGCAGTTGGTGCAGCAGTTCAGGCAGGCGTTTTGGCAGGTGAAGTTAAAGATATCGTGTTACTTGATGTTACTCCGTTGACATTGGGTATTGAAACATTAGGCGGTGTTATGACTCCGTTGGTCCCGAGAAACACAACAATTCCTGTTTCAAAATCTCAGGTATTTTCAACAGCGGAAAATAATCAAACATCAGTTGATATTCAGGTATTGCAAGGTGAAAGACCTATGGCAAAAGATAACAAATCTTTGGGTATGTTCCGACTTGATGGTATAGCTCCTGCAATGAGAGGTATCCCGCAAATTGAAGTTACATTTGATATCGATGCTAACGGTATTGTTAACGTATCAGCTAAAGATAAAGCAACTAATAAAGAACAAAAAATTACAATAACAAATTCTTCTAACCTGTCTGAACAGGATATTGACAGAATGGTAAAAGAAGCAGAAGCAAACGCTGCTGATGACAAGAAGAAAAAAGAAGAAGCTGAAATCAAAAACAATGCATCAAGTATGATAGCATCTGCAGAACGTGTAATGAAAGATTTTGAAGGCAAAATTGATGATGCCGACAAATCAAAGTTGGAAGAACAAAAATCTGCACTTCAAAAAGCTTTGGATGAAAACAAATCAACAGAAGAACTTAAAAAATTATCTGAAGAATTGCAGCAAACAATGTTTGCAATTTCACAAAAAGCATATGAAGCAGTTCAAAAAGAAGGTGCAAATGCTCAAACAGACAGTGCACAAGCTGATTCATCTTCTGAATCTTCATCTTCAAACAATGATGACGATGTAATTGATGCAGAATATACTAAAGAATAATAAGTTATTTCAAAAGTAAAAAAAGAGTACGGTTTGTCCGTACTCTTTTTTTATGCCTGTAATTTATTAAGCAACCTGCTTTGGATGAGCGATTGCATCTCTTACTTTATTAGCGGCATATGCTCCGACAGATAATAATAATGCCATACCGACGTAAGAGGCAGCTCCATATTTATTGGATTTAACAACTTTTTCATATAATTCAGGTTTTAGTAATTCTTTTGCAAGTTTATTCCCTCTGACAGAAGCCATAATTTCTTCGGCTACCATAGGCAATGCGGCTGCAAATGTTAATTTTCCGACATTATTTTTAATAAATGTTGTAACTTTATCAAATGTTCCGGTCGGTTGTTCGCCTTCTGCCTTCGGGCGTTTCAATAATGCTGTCAATGCCAACATCCCGGATATGGCAAGTGAGAATTTACCTGCATTGTAAATATGTAACGCTTTCCAGAATTTACTTTTATTAAAGTTTATAGCATGACCAATTTCGTGGAATCCTGATAGACCCATCTTTTCTGTGTTTATAAGGACTTTATTGCCAACAGGTGAAAAGCCGGCATTAAAACCTTCCTTTATCATATTATTAAAGGATTGGATATATTCATATGAAAAAGTTGATTGTCCTGTGCGGATCTTCTTAAATGAATCTTTAAGTAAGTCAAGAATATTTTTATAATTTTTTTCAGATTTGAAATTTATAATTTCTACAGTATCTTTTAATCCGCTTTTGTTAAGTGCGTTTTGTAGTGCGATCCCAATTTTAGTACTGTCTGCGGGGTTGTTGAGCTTACGCATTCTATTAATAAGCGGATAAGAACTAAAACCACTGCAAGCACTTGCGGTCTCCTGTATAAGTCCTCCGGTAAGGACTGCTCCTGCTGTTGTCATAATTGTTGGTTTTCTGTATTGAGAGCCGTCATTAGTCTGAATTGTTGTCATAAAAATATTTCCTTCTACATTATACCTATATTTACATAAAGGATTTAATATTGGAATAATTGCCGATATATGTAGCAAATGTTAAGAAATATAAAAAGCACAAATCATGATTAAATTTCAATATATTTCCTTGCGCATTCAAGCATTGAATTTACAAGTGCGGCATTTGATGCAAGATTCATTCCGTTGGTTTCTAAGACCTGTTTAATACGTTCTTCCCACAAATTATA
>CACXAK010000087.1 GCA_902765655.1 uncultured bacterium
TTTACACAGAAAAGATAAATTATCTAACTGTGCTTAATGGCTTTGGGCCAGCATTAACGATTTCTGAAGGCATGTTCGGATACTTAGAAGTAAAGTTATCATTGAACATTTGAGCCAATTTATTAGCAGCTTCATCGTAAGCAGCTTTATCAGACCACATACCTCTTGCATCAAGCATTTCATCAGGAACATTCGGGCAAGATGTAGGATAATCTACGTTGAATACATCATGATGTTTAAATTCAACATTATCAAATGATCCGTTCAATGCTGCTGTAACCATTGCACGAGTATAAGCAAGCTTCATTCTCTTAGCACCTGAAGATGCACTTCCGCCTGCCCAACCGGTATTTACTAAGTAAACTTTAGTACCATATTGATCCAATTTGTCACCTAACATTTTAGCATAAACAGATGCATCCATTGGCATAAATGGTTCGCCAAATAATGTTGAGAATGTAGGTACAGGTTCAGTAATACCACGTTCTGTACCTGCTAATTTAGAAGTGAAACCTGTTACAAAGTGGTACATAGCAGCGTTTTTGTCTAATCTTGAGATTGGAGGCAATACGCCAAATGCATCAGCTGTCAAGAATACAACAACTTTCGGAATCCCGCCCATTGAAGGAATAGCTGCGTTGTTGATATAATTAACAGGGTAGCCAACACGAGTATTTTCTGTTAATGAACCGTCAGCAAAGTCTAATTCTCTTGTTTCAGGATTCATAATTACGTTTTCAACCAATGAACCAAATTTGATTGCATTATAAATATCAGGTTCATTTTCTTCTGTTAAGTTAATACATTTTGCATAGCATCCGCCTTCAAAGTTGAATACACCATCAGGTGACCAACCGTGTTCATCATCCCCGATTAATTTTCTTGAAGGATCAGCAGACAATGTTGTTTTACCTGTTCCTGAAAGGCCAAAGAATACTGCTGTTTCATGAGTTTCAGGGTCCATATTTGCTGAACAGTGCATTGGAAGAACATTTTTCTTAGTCATTACATAGTTCATAGTTGCGAATACAGATTTTTTGATTTCACCTGAATACTGAGAACCTGCAATGATAATCATGTGAGCTTCATAGTCAATAGCGATGCAAGCTTCTGAATTTGTTCCGTCAACTTCAGGATTACATTTGAATCCGGGAGCACAAATAATTGTATAATCAGCTTCGCCGTAAGATGCTAATTCTTCAGCTGTCGGTCTTATTAACAATTGGTGAATGAACATATTTTGAGATGCCATTTCGTTAATAACTCTGAATTTTTGAGTATATTTTTTATCTGCACCTGCAAAACCGTCAAAAATAAATACTTCTTTACCGTTTAAGTAATCAATCATTTTAGATTTAATAGAATTAAATGCTTCTCTAGAAATTGGTCTGTTTACTTTACCCCATGCTATATCGTCATGAATACTCGGAGTATCAACAATAAATTTGTCCTTAGGTGAACGACCTGTATATTTACCTGTTGTAACAACAAGCGCACCGTTGTTTGCTAATGTACCTTCCCCACGTCTTAGCGCTGCTTCAGTTAACTGAGCAGGAGTCCAGTTTCTGTGAACTGCGGATGGAGAAGTGATACCTAATTTTTCAATACCATAAGTTTCCATATAGAAAATCCTCCTTTTATGTACATAATACACTAATAATTGTAATATAAACACTATAAATTGCAATAAAACTATGGCTTTAAAATGCATTATTTGTTACAATTAATACTTTAATACGTTTGAAGAAAAATATTTTTATATTAATCTTTAATTATGGGAAGACTGATTGGCATAACAGATATTCATGGCGAATATGAAAAATTATCTTCACTCCTTGATGAAATTACCCCTGTAAAAGGCGACACTATTATATTTATGGGTGATTACATAGATAGAGGTTCAAAATCAAAGGAAGTTGTTGATAAAGTTATTTCGATGAAAAATTTTTGCAACTGCATATATTTAATTGGTTCTCACGAGTATGCTCTGCTACATTCAGGAAGTGATGAATATTATAAGTACTTATTTTGGAACTACGGAGGAGATGCCACAGTAAAAAGTTACGGAAACTATGAAAATATTTTCAAAATTCACGGAGATTTTTTCAATTCGCTTGAACCATACTATTTAACCGATAAATATTTGTTTATCCACGCCGGCATAAGAATAGGAATTCCGTTAGAGCAACAGGATTTAGTCGATATGGTTTATATAAGAAGCGAATTTTTTAATCGCAAACATAACCTGCCGCAAAAAATAATTTTCGGTCACACGGAATTTGACGAGCCAAGAATTTGGGAAGACAAAATTTGTATAGACACCGGCTGCGGTAAATACAAAAATCACCCGCTGACTGCATTTATAAGTGAAGATAACAAAGAATATTTCTTACAATCATTTTAGTTCAATTCATTCGAACGATTTTGTTCACTTTTTATAAAATTACAAATTTCTTCAAGGCGGTTATCTTCCATTGCATCAATAAGCGCCTGAACATTATCAAATTTTTTAAGTGCAAAACCTGTTTCCGCAAGCAATACACAATCATTGCACAATCTGTGTTCTCCGTATTTTATTGAGCCGGCATAAGATTTACTTTTACCGCAACATGCACAGTCAAAATATTCAAATTCCAAATCCGGGTTTTCTTCCAGATCATCTGCTACCATTTGCTTTGCGACCGCCTGCATTTCTTCAATTATTTCTTCCGGTGTTTTTTTTTTTTTTTTATCCTATTTTACCAAATTATTCATTTCATTAACTGCCTGTTCAAGACCCGTAAATACTGCCTTTGAAATTATGCTGTGCCCAATATTTAATTCATATAAATCGTCGATTTCGTGCATTCTGTGAACATTTTCATAATTTAATCCGTGTCCTGCATTTACTCGCAAACCTAACTCTTGAGCCAATTTTGCAGAATTTTTCAGTTTTAAAAATTCAATTTCTTCATTTTCTGTGCCATATGCATTAGAATATGAACCCGTATGCATTTCAATGAACTGCGCACCTGTTTTGGCACTTGCTTTAACCTGTTCTTCTGTCGGATCAATAAATAAACTTACTTCAATTCCTGCATCAACAAGCGGTTTTACAAAATTTGTAATTTTATCTGATTGTCCCGCAACATCAAGTCCGCCTTCTGTTGTAACTTCCTGACGTTTTTCGGGAACAAGACACACAGAATGGGGCTTAATTTTTAATGCAATTTTCTGCATTTCATCAGTTACAGCCATTTCAAGATTCAGATTAATTTTGATATTTTCGCTAATCAGTTTAACATCTTCATCTTTAATATGACGTCTGTCCTCACGAAGATGAGTTGTAATTGAACTTGCACCGCATTTTTCGCAAATTTTTGCAGCAGCAAGAACATCGGGTTCAACTCCTCCTCTTGCGTTTCTGAGTGTTGCAACGTGATCTATATTTACACCTAATAACATTATTTTCTCCTTAGAATTTCATTTTATTTAATTTCAATAGTGCCGTATATGTGGGCAAAATCGAAATATTTTCTTCCATTTTATCAGAAGATGACACGATTTCAACCGCAGTTTTTAAATCTTCTTCGACTATTATTTTATCTGCCGGAATTCCTGCATATTTTAGCCGTACTGCCATATCTTTTGCTCTGATACCTGATACTATAATCGGTTTTTGAGTATTTTGCAATCTCTCAAAATCCGCATCCCAAAGCCATGATACATCACGCCCGTCAGCATAATCATCATTTATAGCTATAAGAATCTGAGAATTCAAATCAATTGTTTTTAAAACTTCACTTGCCCCTGTCGGATTTTTTATAAGCTGAATTAATGTCTGATGCCCATTTATGATTTTCTTTTCCGCACGACCAAAAATTGATTTGTAATTTAATAACGCTTCTTCTATAAATTCATTTTCTATCCCCAAAAACAGGGCAGCTGAAATTGCACCCAGAGCATTATAGGCATTATACAACCCGATTAAATTTATTCTGAATTCATAATTTTTCCCCTCAAAATCAATTTTGATTTCCGAGTAATCATCATAGATTTTTGCATATCCTTTAAAGGTTAATTCAGGACGTTTATATCCGCATTTTTCGCAGTAGTAATGACCTTGCTGCGCAAAAAATCGTTTTGAATATTTAAGTTCTTCTCCGCAAATACATTTAAAAACTTCACTCGGAGCAGAAGAAGATGATTTATGCTTGTCCGAACAAAATTCCACTTCTTCAAACCCGTAATAAAATACCTCTTTTTCTTTGCCTAAATTTGCAACCAAAGGATCATCCGCATTCAAAAAGAGTATAGGATCTGCTTTATCTATGGCATCTTTTATGAATCCTGCAGTGGTTTCAAGTTCTCCGTAACGATCAAGCTGATCTCTGAAAAGATTGGTCACTATTAAAAAATCAGATGGGAAATAATCATACAATTTTGTCAGATATGCTTCATCAGATTCCAACACGGCATAATCAAATTTTTTGCATGGAAGATTTAGAGCAAAAACGTTCGCAATGCCTGTGAGCATATTTGCACCTTTTACATTGTGTATAACTCTGTTATTATCCTGCTCTAGAATCTGAGCTAATATCCCGGATGTTGTTGTTTTCCCGTTAGTTCCGGTAACTGCTATTGCGTACGGTTCTACATATTTTCTGCAGTATTTAAGGAAGTCAGGACAAATTTTTAATGCCAACATTCCTGCAAAAGATGTTCCTCCTGAATGTTTCAAGAGTTTTATCGACAAATATGCAAGCTTTGAAAATAATAATGCTATATAAAATCTAAACATTCCCTCTGCCTCAAATACTCCTTTAAATGTATTGAAATTTTACCGACAAAAGTATATTATAATATAAAGTATAATACAAAAAAGGAAAATTATGCTGGCACTTTTTATCGTAATAGTTATTACCGCGGAAGTTATTATAACATGTCAGGTTATATCTTTCATACTGAAACTTGATAAAAAAATATGCGATTTGAATAATCAAATAACCGAGATAACCCCTGAAATAGAACGCGGCTTTTTATCTTTAAGAATTTCGCTTAATAAATTATTGCTTAAGCTGAACGAATTTGAACAAAAACTTCAGTCTAAAAAAGAAGAGTTTAAATTTAAACTCCTGAAGAATATTATAACTACGGTATTATTCTTTGCTTTGAATACCAATGGCAAAAAAATTATAACCACAATAGAACTCGCATTTGATATAAAAGATTTTTTCAAAAAACTATCTCAAACCATTGCGTAGTTTGATTTATCAATAAAACTCTTGAAAAAGCCAAAAAAACATGATATTATTATTGCGTTATATTAAGTTATGAGGTTTACAACTATGTGCAAAAAAAATGATGCTTTTGTATTCTCGATGGGTATAATAGCGGGAGTAATCGGCGGAATTATCG
>CACXAK010000088.1 GCA_902765655.1 uncultured bacterium
TGCCATGGTCTAATATATATGCATTGTTCATTTATGTCATAATCAGAAAATATTTCCAAAATTTCCTTCATAAGATTCTTTTCGTTTTCTTGATAATAATTTGTAACAGCAATTACAGGTCTGAAATTGTATTTTAACAGGTGTTTTATTGCAAAAACTGCCTGTCTGTATGCTCCTCTGTATCTGATATCATCGTTTTTGATTTCATCATAATGATCAATACTTATCTGAAAAATTATTTCATTATCAGATTCATCTTCGACTTTTTTTAAAAATCTTGCCTTTTTTTCATTTATAAATGAACCGTTTGTACATATACATACATTAGTTTTTTTTAAGCATAATCTCAAAATTGCATTAAAATCCGGATGAGTCATTGGTTCTGCTCCCGACAAATAAATACATTTTAAATCTGTATTGTGTAAATCGTTTAATGCTTTTTCAACAATTTCTATGCTTATAAAATCTTCTATTTTTTTAAATTGAGGGAAATCTATATAACAGTGTTTGCATTTTTGATTACAATATTTTGCGCTCATTTCTACAAATAAATTGTCAAAACTTTTCATGGTTGCCTTTTGAGACTTTCGGATAATTGCATTCATTTTTAAACTCCTTTATTTCAAATTTATATTAAACCTGTGAATTCAAAAATAAATTACCCATGAGAGTACTTTATGCTACAATACGTCTATGCCAATGATTTTAGACTGTACATTAAGAGACGGAGGACATCAAAATAATTGGAATTTTGATGATGAATTTGCCTGTAATCTTATAAATAAACTTAACAATGAAAAAATCGACTATTGTGAAATAGGATACAGAAATAATAAAGACAGAGCCGGTAAGGGCAGATTTTTCTTTTGCGATATGTTATTGCTCGAAAAATTTGTAAAAAACAAAGGTAATTTAAAAATAGGTATTATGGCGGATTATAAAAGAATTGATTTAAATGATTTTATTTCTGCAGAAAATGATTTGGTTGATTTTGTGCGTATTGCATGTCATCCAGATAAAATTTTACCAAGTCTTGAATTGTGTGAGACTCTTAAAAGTCGTGGTTATAATATATTTTTGCAACTTATGGAAATAACTGCTTTGGCAGATGAGCATTATAATATATTAGAAAAATGGAATAACAAAGATATTTTGGAGGGGCTTTATATTGCTGACAGTTACAGTATTGCCGAACCAAATGATATTCCTCTGTATTTTTCTAGATTGAGAAATGCAGGTTATTCAAAAATAAGTTTTCATGCTCATAACAATAAGGGGCTTGCATTAAAAAATACACTCAAAGCTGTTGAATGCGGAGCATACAGTATAGATGTCAGCCAAAACGGGCTGGGCGGGAATCTTAATTTTGAAGATTACAAAAATTCTCTGTAAACTTCAGCATCTGAATTTCGTGCTTTGAATTTGGATAAATAACTAACACCATATTTTTTCGCGATTAACTCTATATTTGGAGATGCTGATATAATAACAATTTTTGTCTTATTATATTCTTTAAACATTTGAATTTGTTCAATAAGCCATTGCCCTGCAAGTTTTGGCAGATAATTACTCTCCATCTGCATATCCGTAAAAATTACATCATATGGAGCATCAACGGATACTTCAAGTTTAGCCAGTGCTTCATTGGCGCTGCATGCAGTTTCTATTTCCAAATTTTCTATATTTAAATATTCAAGATTGTTCTGATGAAATCTGACCCATCCCGGGACGTCATCTACAATTAAAATTTTCATATTTTATTTAATTCTGAATGTAACGTTTGCAACAGAAGTAACTTTCTTCTTTATAGATGAAGAATCACTTATACCCATATCGGAAACATCATTTGAATCTTCCGGAGTAATTTGGAATACACCCATCTGAAGTGACTGAATTTTACCTACGTTATTGTGTGTTGCTTTCAGCATTGCTTTTGCACGATTTTTGGCATCTTGTGACGCCTTCTCAAGCATTTCTATCTTCAAATCAGAAAGTTTTGAATAGAAATATGACGGTTCGTAACCGCTGATTTCAATGCCCTGCTCGGTCAGATTATTTATATCTGTAGAAAGCTTTTTAATTTTTTCAACATCATCAGATTTTACCGTATATTTTTGGTTTGCGTTAAAACCTATGATTTCTTCAGTTGAATTACCGTTATAATTTGTTTTATACAAATTGTATCCGTTTACATATTTTTCTTCAATTTGACTGTCTTTAAAGCCCTTATCCTTTAAATATTTTATAATTATCGGTTTTTGTTTTCTCAAAGTTGCATAAGCTGCAGCTCTTGATTTATCCCTTGCAATTACATCAAAATCATAAGAGCCTTTGTCAGATGTAACTGTTTGTGAATATGAACCTGTTACGGTAATCACGTCTTTTGACATGGAATTTGTAAAAATTATTGTTGCAATAACTCCTGAGATGCCTAAAATTACTGCTAATAGTAATAATTGGAACTTTTCAATTTTTTCTAACATAATTAACTCCTTCTTCAATATAAACATATAATAGAATTTAAAAATAAAAATGCAATACTGTTTAATAAAAATTTTATGCTAATATAGACTTATGTTTGGATTTTTTAAAGAAAAAATAGAAGATTTTAAGCAAACGGTTTCAAATACCGCAAAATCGCTTGTAGGAAATGTGCTTGCGAATGTTGATTCAGGAGAGGAAGAATACTCGGATTTTGTACTTGATGATATTGAAGATACTTTGATAAGTGCTGATTTAGGTGTAAGTTACGCAGCAGAGCTTGTGGATAATTTACGTTTCAAAAAAGGTACAAAACCGTCAGAGCTTAAAAATTATCTGAAAGAAGAATTTAAAAAAACTTTGAATGAAGCGGGTTCAACCGAGCTAAATTTTAAAGACGGTGAATTAAATATTTATTTTATCACAGGTGTAAACGGAGCCGGCAAAACAACATTAATTGCAAAACTTGCGTATAAATTTAAACAGGAAGGGAAGAAAGTTCTTGTTGCAGCGGGAGATACGTTTAGAGCGGCAGCGGAAGAACAGTTAAACATTTGGTCCGTCAGAGCAGGAGCAGATATTGTAAGACGGGATAAAGCAGATCCGGCATCTGTTGTTTATGAGGCAATACAAAAAGCAAGAAATGAGCACTATGATGTTATTTTAGTCGATACTGCGGGACGTTTGCAAAATAAATTCAACTTAATGGAAGAATTGAAAAAAATTAAAACTGTTATTGATAAACAGGCACCGGAGTCACTCAGGGAAAGTATACTGGTTCTTGACGCAAATACAGGACAAAACGGATTACAGCAGGCAAAAGTATTTGGGGAATGTGTAAATCTGACTTGTGCTGCTTTGACTAAACTTGATGGGAGTGCAAAAGGTGCAATTATTCTTGCAATAGCAAAAGAGATGAAACTTCCTGTAAAACTTGTTGGTGTCGGTGAAAAAATGGAAGATGTAAAACCATTTAATGCTGACGATTTTATCGAAGCATTGTTTGAATAAATTTTTCCCTCACCTCTTTGGGGAGAGGGTGTTGGAGAGGGGTTATTAAATGAATATCTTAAAATCTGCAATTACAAAACTCGGAAATAAAATAGAAATAATCGGAACACCTGCAGAAAATAATATTTTAATAATCGGCGTTTTTCATGGCGATGAGCCGCAGGGAAAGTATTTAATTGAAAAATATATATCTGCAAAATATCATGAAGGTCTACTATTTATCCCCTGTTTAAACCCGGACGGACTGCAAAGCAGTACAAGAACAAACGCAAATGGAGTTGATTTAAACAGAAATTTTCCGACTAAAAATTGGGGGGAAGACACAAGTGCAGCGGGCGACGACCCTAAGAATTATTATGCAGGTGAATTTGCGGGAAGCGAAATTGAAACGAAATTTGTAATTGATATAATCGATAAATATCAACCGAAATTAATTTTGACACTTCATGCTCCATATAAAATTGTCAACTATGACGGGCCTGCACAGAATATTGCTCAAAAAATTTCAGATATAATCGGATATCCTGTTGAACCGAGTATCGGCTACCCGACTCCCGGTAGTTTTGGTACTTATTGCGGGGTAGAAAGAAATATTCCGACAATTACTTTGGAATTAGACGAAAAAATACCGGTCGCCCAACTTGAACAACCGGTATTTGAAATTTTTGATATGTTATCTACTTTATAAAAATCGAGATTCTGTTGTTTTGTGTTCCGTGATTTACAACATACTCGCCGTTTGTGTTAAAAAATGCAGAACTAATACCACCGGCACCCGTTCCGCTTCTTACTGCCGTATTCTGTTGTAATTTTCCGTTTTCTGTATCACTAAAACTGTTATTCCATTCAGCTTTTAGTACTTTCATATCTTGTTTATCAAGTTTGTATTTCGGGTCTTTACTTTTATCTTCATCAGCATGTGATGCCCCCAGTAAGACATAAGCATCACCTTTATCCATATTCCAAACAGGAATTTTATTACCTTTTTTAGCTGTAAATTTACCTGATTTTTCTGCATCGACAACAGTACCTTCAGCTACATATAATGTACGCTTTTGAATACTGTTACCTTCTTTCCATTGAACTGTAACTGCAACATTGTTTACTTCATTAGCCATATTTATACCTCTCTTTTTTGTAGCATCACTTCGTATATACATGTTAAGTATTTTTTATAACTAAAATTGCCATGAAAATTATACATGTTCACATTTGTTTACATTTATTTGTGATAATATAATCTTAATGTGGATCTGCTTTGCTAAGCCGACAACGAAAAAAAAGAGGTAAATTATGCAATTATTTAATACATATTCAGGGAAATTAGAAGAATTTAAACCGATTGAAGATAATAAGGTCAAAATGTATGTCTGCGGTCCGACAGTTTATGATTATGCGCACTTAGGGCACGCAAGATGCTATATTACCTGGGATGTTTTATACCGTTATCTCAAATTCAGAGGGTATGATGTTACTTATTGCAGAAATGTTACGGATGTTGACGACAAAATTCTTAAAAAGGCAGAAAAAGAAAACAAAACTCCGGAAGAAGTTTCTCAATATTGGTATAAACAGTTTACCAATTCTATGGAAAAATTAAATAACTTAAAACCTGATATTGAGCCGTTTGCGACAAAAACATTAGGCGAAATGATTAAAATGATTAAGGATTTAATCGAAAAGGGCTATGCCTATGAATCAAACGGGGATGTTTATTTTAGGGTTAAAAAATTTGGCAGATACGGTTCACTTTCCGGTCAGCCGATAGACCAATTAGAAAGCGGTGCAAGAATTGCTGTTGGGGAACAAAAAGAGGATCCTCTTGATTTTGCGCTATGGAAAAAAGATGAAAAATTTGGTTATAACTCTCCATGGGGAGTTGGTC
>CACXAK010000089.1 GCA_902765655.1 uncultured bacterium
CCGACAAACAACATTGTAAGATGGGATGAAGCTCTGAAGCGCAGAACAAGCGTCAGATTAAACCGCAACAGAGTCGTTACATTGAAAGACCTCATTAAACAGTTGGAATTTTATGAAAAAATCGAGGCGCGTGCGAATTTAAAAGACGCTCAGCAGCGTGCAAGACGCCGCGTACGTGATTTTTCAAGAATGACCACTCACGACATCATTTCAAACATGTCAAATGATGCATTTATTGAAGAAGCAGTTTTAAAATTAAAAGATAATATAGAACAAATTTTTCAAAATAAAGAAAAAGTAGAACTTTCAGATCTTTATATTTTAGGAATGGACAGAGTCACATCGTATATGGCTTTGCTGTTTTTGAGCAGAGATACTGATTACGATTTGGAACAAAAAGAATTTTATTCTGATTTGTATGTCGTAAGAGGAGGTCAAAATGCAACCGCTTAAATCCAGAATAGAAGCAGTTTTATTCTCGACAGGCAGAGCGCTGACCCTTGACGAAATATGCGTATTTGTTGATAAAGAACCGGAAGAAGTTGAAGAAGCTTTACTCGAACTTATCATGGATTATTCAGCAAGGGATGGAGCATTGGAAATTGACGATGAAGACGGTTATATTTTGCAGGTTAAAGAAGAATATAGCGACATTGTAGAACGAATTTGCCCGATAGACTTATCTGCTGCAGTTTTAAGAACTTTATCTATAATTGCATTGAAAAAATCAATAAGACAGTCAGAATTGGTCAAACTCCGCTCTAATGCCTATGAACATATTGCAGAGCTTGTAGAAAAAGGACTTGTTACAAAACAAAAAGATAAAAATGGCAGAAGTATCAATATCAAAACAACTGCCAAATTTAAAGAATATTTTAAGATTACGGGCGATATAGATCAACTCGCCGCACAAATGGAAAGAGAAATTAATGATAAAAAAGATAATTAATATTGTTGTACTTACGGGCTTACTTGTATTTATAGGAATTTTTGTATGGAATAATACCGCCCTGTGCAGCCCTTATTATTTCAACAAAGGTAAAACTTTATATAATCAAAATCAATACGATGCGTCGATAAAATTTTTTGAACGCGCCTTACAAGCGAATCCTAAAAATTCTACTGCAAGATACTATTATGCATTAGCATTATCAAAAGGAACGCCGACATACTCGAATCAGGAAGGGCTATACCTTATGGCTAATTCAAAAACACATGACATGGCACAAAGCTATGCAAAATCACAGCTTTATCCTCTTAAAAGCCGATTAATTGACGGAGTAGAAGATAACTATATTTATAGTGCAGTTTTAAACAAAGACATATTAAGATGGAGCACA
Organism: uncultured bacterium; assembly: GCA_902765655.1. Lineage (GTDB taxonomy): Bacteria > Cyanobacteriota > Vampirovibrionia > Gastranaerophilales > Gastranaerophilaceae > Zag111. The sequence continues at coordinate 1,341 of CACXAK010000089.1, forward strand.
GAATCTTTTCCGCTAAAGGTATATTTTGAAAATACAAACCACGCATACAGAGAAAATATCAAAAAAGCGTTTGAACAATGGAGTAAGGCGAGCAATTTTTTACAATTCGCAGAAGTATTTAGTCCGGAAGAGAGTGATATTGAAATCAGATTCGGGAATTATGACGGCCCGCAATGCACAAGTGCTAATTGCGCATACACAGTTGCAACAACATCAAATACAACTGACAAATATCATCGGCTAAAGAAAATGATTATAAAATTTTATAACACTAATCCGTTTGGAGAACAATTCTCTAATTCTGAAATATATAATACAGCATTACACGAAATAGGGCATGCTCTTGGGATTTCAGGACACAGTGATAATCCTTCCGATGTTATGTATGCGAATAATCATAAAGTCTCAAATGTTTTTGATCCGTACAGCAACAACATCTTTTATTTATCAAAAAGAGATTTAAACACAATAAAATTACTGTACAGGATTGCCCCTACAATTACCAACACTAAAGGATGGTACTTTGAAAACCTTTATTATGCACCGCTAATATTAGGCAATGATGAAGAAATACTAAAGAAAAAACTTGATGAATATCAAAGATATATAGACCAATATCCGAATTATTGCAGCGGATACATAAATATTGCCACCGTTTATTCAAGTATGGGGAATCACAAAAAAGCTCAGGAAGCGTTGGATAAAGCTTTTGACCTGGCTACAAACGATAATGAAAGATATTTAATACACTATAACAGAGCAGTGTTATACTATAATAATCAGGATTTTAATTCTGCTCTTAACAGTGCAAAAGAAGCATTAGTATTTAAAAATGATGAAACAACAAATGCCCTTATTAAAGATATTGAAGCAATGATAGCAGAATAAATTAGCAATCTATTCTATATTTTTCTTTGCGATGACTACGGCATTAGAAATAGCAATTCCACCCGGTTGAGGCGGCTTATTTACAATTGATCCGTTTACATACATTACTGTCGAACCTCCGCCGTCTAAATTTATAGCATTTACGCAACCCAAAGATTTCATAAGAGAGGCAAGCTCATTTAGTGTAAGCCCTATTGAACTTCCCTCTCTGCCATCTACTGCAACCAAAATTAAGTTATTATCCATCGTATAACCGACGGCACTTCTTGGGTTTCTGCCGCCGATTGCGAGAAGTTTTTCTTCAGAAACATCAATAAATACATCCCCGTTTTTTACAAGATAAGGTCCACCACTTATTATATGCTTAACATTTTCCCATTTCGGATTAACGCCCAAAGTCATTTCAACAGACTCAGCACCAAATAAAGCACTTAATTTTTCTTTAGGACCAACAAGAACATATCCGTCAGAAGGAATTTTCATTGGATTTGCTGATGCAGCAAGTATTTTGTTGCCGGATATCTGAAGCTGAGCACCTCCCTTTGGAGATACAGGAGAATAAGCACCCCAATCTTTTGAATATGCAATTACATACGAAGACAACATTCTTGGCTGATTTATATTGTCAATTTTTACATCTGCTCCGTTTCCGTAAATATGCCCATCAAATTCAACTCTGCTGACATCATAACCATCATCAAAAATTGCTAGTGCTACTCTGTTATAAACAGGACCTGTATAAATTTTGCCGTCAATCATCAATGTCCCCAACGGAATTCCTGACTGAGGTTTAAAAAATCCGCCATTTAAAGCAACAACAGAATTTGTACGACCCGCAATTGTTCTTAATGTTGTTTTGTGATGCAATGTGTAATCAGATGCCATTGCAGGCATAAATTCATAATCCTTTGCAACCTCTGAATTCATTTCAACAACATTTATTCTGACAGGACGACCGCCATAATAGCGAACCATCTTAATATGTTTAATCCCCGGAACAACATCGTTCATTTGTAACCCGGAATACTTAACCCCCATCTTATAATCAAATAATCTTTGCTGGTATTCAGGGTTCATATTTTCCTTTAATTTGTCAGCTGAGCGATATATCGCAGGATTCGAAATCACAGTATTTGCAATTAAATCATTCGCATAAATCGGTGAATGAAATGCAAACTGTGACAGAACCAAAGTAGCCAAAATAGAAATTGCTAATACAAATTCGCCCGTTCTGCCTGGAAGCTCAATACGATTAAAAGTCAGCGTATCCATAGTTGCACCTATACTTTAGAGTAACCGGATACCTTTTTTATTAAAGAGTGGTGTGGGGTATAACACTCATCGAAGACCTATTTGGGCCTATAGGGATCTCCTACTATTATTGTAACATATTTTAACATTATTTTCTAGTGCCTGCAACCCTTTAACGATAAATATTTTACAAAACTAAATAATGGCAAAAGTACACTATATAAGGATTGTAGGATATACACTTTTAAAATTATCAGCTCAGGCAGTTTTTTAAAAATCTATTTATGTTATAATAAAATTGCCGTGCTCCACGGGGTGTTGCGAACTCTCGACCTGAAGCTTACGCAGGGTGCAGAGCCTGTTGTGAGGGCTTTGCGGGAGTAAATGAACTTAATATAATCGTAGATAGCAATACTTGATGTGGCGTGAAATTTCGAACCGTGTCAGGGGGGAAACTCAGCAGCACTAAGAAAACCTTTGCGGGTGCATCATTTGTTGAAGGAGAAAATATTAAAGGATTTTACTACTGCAAATTTCGATAGACAGTGGCACGGCTCTTATATTTAGCAGAAATCTAATGGTACAAAAACGTTTTAATGGTTTGATTTAAAGGAGTTTACAATGACAAATCGTTTAGAATTTTATCGCTGTGAAATATGCGGAAATATTGTTCAGGTAATGCATTCCGGGAATGGAGAGCTTGTATGCTGTGGGAAACCTATGCAGCTGCTAAGCGCAAAATCAAAATCCGAAGAAAAACAAGAAAAACATGTTCCTTTTTTTATCAGCGACAATGAGATACAAATAGGATCCGAACCGCATCCTATGAGTGAAGAACACCATATATCATTTATCGAAACTGTCAGCAAAGACCAAAAGAGCGTACAAATCAAATTTCTGGATATTAACGAATTTCCCAAAATGATAACAAACAACACTACATATAATACAGCATACGAATATTGTAATATCCACGGACTATGGCAGGGAAAAAGATAATTTTTTATAAAAAGAAAAGGGGCAATTTTGCCCCTTATACAGTTGTGGTTAAATAAAATATAATTTTGTTAGGATTACCTTACAAATAATACAAAAAATTTACTCTATTTTTTCTTTATTATTACGGTATCCTATCCCTGCACGATACCCTGAAATTGAATACAACAACGGGAGTGACGGTTCAATCCACTTCAAACCGGACAATAACGATATAGTTGCAATATCATCCGTATGCAAACTTAAATCAAGTAATTCCGGAGTTCTGGTATCGGACTTACTATCCTTTGAAACCAAAGGATTTATAATTTTTTTGCCTATATAATTCGCTATAACACTGCCGCCAATTACACCAGTCAACAAAATACCGCCCAACATCCCAAGACATCTTGCAGATTTTGACTTAATATTCATTTTTTCTAACACGCCAAGAGCAACACCAGCACCTATATTACACAAAAATATATTTGCAAGATACTGATAAATCCCTTCTTTTAATTTATTAGGGACATTATCCTTCCATTTTTTTTCGGTAAGCTTATCACCAATAACTCCTCCTGCTATACCGCCTGCAACAGGGATGGCACCATAAACAGAAAGCCAACCGATTTCTTTAAATATATCCTTTGAACCAACGCTGACAGGAGGCGGAATCAATTTATTTGCGACCTCAGAATGTTCAGGGTTGCTAAATAATTTATTTATTTCTTTTAATGATAATACTTTTGTTTTCGCTTTCTGAAGAATTTTTTGTAATTGCTCGCCCACATTATTATTTTTCACATATTCATCAACAATCTCAGTATTACTCTTTTTAATTTGAGATAATGTC
>CACXAK010000090.1 GCA_902765655.1 uncultured bacterium
AGGACATATTAACGCTGACAACAAGACTAAAGATAATATTTTTTTCATATAAATACTCCTTTTATAATTCTTATGAATACATAATAGCACAATTAAAAAATTAAAGGCAAATATAGAACTAATTACCTATTTACATGCACAATCATTAACAAAAAGTCTGATGAAAATTAAATAGCGAAAGTTTAACATTTATTTATAAATCCTCAACTCTTCTGATTGCTCAGCAGCTCTCATATTACATGAGAGCTTTTCTTTTCTTAACAATGTGACAAAAATTGAAATAAAATGTATAATGAATTCAATGTCATTCTGAGGCTTGATGAGTATGAGATTCTTCGCTACGCTCAGAATGACACAAGCCGAAGAATCTCAAACTTTACAAGCAAAAGAGGTATATATGAGAGAATTAGTTACAGAAGGTCAGGAAACGATTATTATTCCTCCGAATTACAAGTACGCAAATAAAGGGAAAGTAACAGCAGTAAGTGCAGGGGACTTTACTTTAGAGCTTGAATATGAACCTGAAAACATTATGTTAAACACATACTGTGAGTTTTACACCCAAACAAAACATGGAAAATTGTATTTTGATTCATATGCAAAAGAAATCAACGGCAAAACACTTGTTATTGCAAGTCCCGCTAAACATAAGTTTTTGCAAAGACGTCAATATACACGTATCAAATTTATAAATGACCTTGAAATGAGTTACAGTAATATTGCACATAAAATCAAAACATTAGATATTTCTGCCGGCGGGATGAAAATTCAGACAGCTGAAAAAATCGATATTGAAGGAAATTATGATATAAACATTCCTATATCAGAACAAAAGTTTGTTCATTGTGTATTTCAGCCGATAAGAATTGAAAAATCAAATGAAGGCGGATATACAATATCCGGGCAATTTACCTATGAGTCAAGCCACGACAAAATGATTCTGACACAATTCTGTGCAAAAAGAAATGTCGAAATAAAGAATAAATAAGAGGAAGTTTTAATGAGTTTGGTTCGGCTGCTTGAGAAAAAATGTAAAAAAACTCTTTTTACAACTCCTTCGCATGGTCAAAAAAACGGAATATACCAGCCATTATCAGAAATGTACAAAATCGACATATCTGAAACTGAATGTTACCAACCTCAAGAGGAGCTTGAAAGAGCGCAGCTATGGGCTCGTGCGGTTTATCAGACATATTCGACAACTTTTTTGACAAACGGTTCTACCAGCGGGATTATTGCAGCAGTTTTGTCTTGCACAGGAGTAGGAGAAAAAGTCCTGATTGCATCTAATGCTCATCCATGCCACTTGAATGCTATAAAACTAGCAGGAGCAAGGGCAATAACATATGACCTCGAAATAGATAAAGAATGGGGAGTCCCGCTTGAAACAAAACCGGAAGTTATAGGAAATTACCTTAACAAATATGACATAAAAACCGTTATAATAACTTCTCCGACATATGAAGGAATAATATCTGATATTGAAGAAATTAAGAATATTTGCGAAAAAAATGAAACATATCTTATTGTTGATGAAGCGCACGGTGCGTTATATCCGTTTTCTGACAGTTTACCATTATCAGCCGTAAATATTGCAGATTTTACCGTTCAGTCGCTGCATAAAACAGCAGGAGGTCTTAATCCGACAGCCCTTTTACACTGCAACTGTGAAATAGATGTCAAGCCGGCTCTTGAAATGTTTATGACTACATCACCGTCATATCCGCTGTTAGCATCGATAGAAGACAATATTGCATACATCTCATCAAAAGAAGGACGCAAAGAAATTGAAAAGCTGATAGACAAACTTGATAAAATAAGAGAAAATACCCCGAATTGTCAATTTTTTGGAGATGATCCGACTAAATTACTTATTAAAGTTGAAGGTCTTACAGGTTACGAACTTTCACAAATTTTATATGAAGATTTCGATATAGAAGATGAACGCACAAATGAAAAATCGACTTTACTTATCTGCGGAATCGGTACAGACAATAAAAAGTTAGACAGATTACAAAATGTTTTAAAAAGATTTTAAACTTCAGGCATCAAAACTGAAATTACGGCATTCTCAATTGATAAATATTTACGAATAACATTTTCTAAATCTTCAACTGAAATATTTTCAAGATCGTTCAGATACTCTTCAATCAACTTAAGCCCGCCGCAGACAGTTTCATAATAACCTATATTTTCACCGATTTCCGAAACAGTTTCAGCTTCATTTGCAAATCTTGATTTAATTCTCTTTTTTGATTTAAGCAACTCATCTTCCGTAATTTTATTATTTAGCAAGTCCAGAAGTTCTCTTTTTAATAATTCTATTGCCTTATCTTTTTCTTCCGGCTTGAAGTTTGCCTGTATAAAGAAATTATTCCCGTCTTTAAATTGATAATGCTCGGTTCCAACCATATTAAAAATCTGCTCAGGCATTTTTTCTATTAAATTTTGCTGAAGCCGTGAGCTTGCACCGTCACCAAAAATAATACTAATTAAATCCAAGCATATAGAATCTTTCAATTCACATGCCTTTGGACCAAGCCATCCAAACATTGCATAGCCGGTCTGAACATTTGTATTTGTTTCAATATATTTAGTTTGTGTAACCGGTTTATCAATTTCATTTACACGCGGAGCGATTTCTTTCCGGTTCGGGAATGTAAATTTTGATTTAATTTTTTCTAAAACTTCATCATGATTAAAATCCCCGACAACAATTGTTGTGACATTTTGAGGAGTATAAAAGCTCCTGTAATAATTATCAATGTCTTCTCTTGTTACTTGTGAAATAATTTCGGGAGTTCCAATTACGTCCCTTTTATAGGGGTGATTTGTATACATATTTTTATTACATTGATTATAAACCTTTGTCCAAGGTTGATCTTTGCGCATTCTGATTTCTTCAATAACAACATGACGTTCTCTTTTATCAGTTACTGAAGAATCATTTATATCAAACGGAGCGCCGAGTTCTTCTGCCGGAAATACAGGATCCATCATCATATCAGCATGCAAATCCAACGCCATATCAAAATATTTATTATTTTCACCTTTAGGCAGGGTTACATAATAAAAAGTGTAATCTTTCCATGTTGCGGCATTTACAATTGCCCCTTTTGACTCCAAAATTTTATCGAATTCCCCGACTTTATGAGTGTGAGTTCCTTTAAACATAAGATGTTCCAAAAAATGAGATATCCCGTTATTATGTTCATCTTCATTTATTGAACCTGTCTTAACCCAGGAAGAAACACTTACCATATTGCCTTCTTTATGGGCCAAAACTATCTTGTGTCCGTTATCATTTGTATATACCTCTACATCTCTGGTTAAATAGGGATATTTTATAAGTTTCTTTTCCATAATTTCCTCTCTTTAAATAAATTATATCATAATAATATTTGAGGCCAAAATATGAAGGATTTTAACATATTTTTACATTAATTCGGCAATTATTTTGATAAGTATGTTTTTATATATACATAGGTAGAATTATGAAAATTATTCCAAATTATATAACAGCATTGAATCTTCATCCAGTAAAGAAGTCACCTTCATTTGCCCAAAATATGATTGAGAATGAAAAGACCGACAATATTCCCAATGCAACAGCAGATTACAATGTATCAAAACCAATGTCTTACACAAAGATTGAAGATATTAAACTGCCCAATAATTTAACAGCTCATTATTATAAACTAGCTAACGGACAAAAAATCGTTATTGTGCCTAAAAATGGTTCTACTGTTGTAAAGAGTTATGTTAACACCGGGTCATTAAATGAACCCGACAGAGTCAGAGGTATCAGCCACTATATAGAGCACAACCTGTTTAACGGTTCAGAGACACTAGGCGATAAGGATTATTTTGAAGAAGTACACAAAATGGGAGCTTATACAAATGCCTCAACATCTTTTTCTGTAACAGATTACGAAATTGATTCAAACTTGCTTGAAGATACTGATTTTGAAAATCAAATAAAACTTCATGCAGGAATGTTACAAACACCGAAATTTTTGGAAGAAAAATTAGAAAAAGAGAAAAAAATTGTCGATTCAGAAATCAATATGTACATGTCAAATGACTCATCAAATGCAGAAACACTAACATTAAAAAATCTGTTTAACATAAAATCAACTTCCCCAAATCTTGTTACCGGAACAACAGATAATATTGATGCATTAACAAGAGATGATGTCGTTGAATATTTTAACAACAACTACTATCCCGCAAATACTGTAACCGTTATAACAGGAGATATAGAAGAAACTAAAGCAATTGAATTGGCATCGAAATACTTTACATCAACTAAAATGCCAAAAGGGAATCGCACATTTGAAAAAATGACTCCGACAGAACACCCAATAAGGGAAGACATTATTTCTAACAAAAATACCGGTGCAGCTGAAATTTATCTTGGATTTGCCGGCTATGAAAATAATAACGAAAAAGATCATGTTTATCTTAGAGCAGTAAACCAATTACTATTTGGATTGGCACACTCAAGAATAAAACAAACCGAACAAAAATACTCTGCCAATATATATCCGTCAATAGAACGGCTCGGCTCAAGACCAACCGATAAAACAGGAATAATCATTAAAACATCCGTTCCTGAAGAATACGTGGAACCCATACTGAAAGACATTTATAAAGTTATAAATGATATTAGAGTGAACCCGCCAACACAAGAAGAATTTGAAGCAATTAAAACAAATATTAAAAAAGTGAATTCTATCGGAATGCAGTCTTCAGCAGAATTAAATATGCACTTAGGAATGGACTTTTTAAACGGAACTCATTACAAAACAGCTAATTATACTTCAATCATAGACAATATGACTTATGAAGATTTTATGAATACCGCAAGAAAATATTATGATCTTAATAAAACCGCCTTAACAGTATTGCACCCGAAAGATACGACAAAAGAAAAAATAGAATCGAACTATAACAACGTAAAAACTAATATTTCTTTTACCGGATCAATTAACAAAGCACCTGTTAACACTCAAAACATTTCGCAATACAAGATGCCAAATAATTTTGAGCTTGTGCTGATTGATGAAGATACCGATGTAGTCAATTATTCACTTGAATACTTTACAAAAGATAAGTCTCCTAAAAAAGCTGCAATTGGAGATATTTTAAATGATATGTTTAAATATTGCGGAACAAGAAATCACAGTTGGCAGGAGCTTGCAAAAATATCAGATAATAATGCAATAAACAGCGGATTAAATGTAACTACATCTAATTTAAGCATTTCAGGCAGTTTCCCTGCGAATAAATCAGAAATCGGA
>CACXAK010000091.1 GCA_902765655.1 uncultured bacterium
TTTTCAAATTTATTGTAACTTAAATTAATGAAATTTGCCATATATTTATTATTAAATTATAATAAGTTAACAACCTGTTTTAAGAGGGGATTTATGAAAAAAACGATATTTATAATAAGCGTTTTGCTTGTAGCTGTTGTTTCAACGGCTTGTATAAATAATTTTGCAGTAAGAGATCTTAATAACAAAGCACAAGTATATATGCAAAAAGGCGATTACCCGCAGGCAATTGAGCGTCTTAAATCAAGCATAGATTTAGATCCAAATGTTTATGAAACACATTACAATCTTGCAGTTGCATATACAAAAGCAGAAGATTACATAAATGCTTCAGAACAGTACGAAAAAGCATTAGAACTCAAACCAAATGATCCGGATACATTTTATTCGCTTGCAACCGCACAAAATAACCTTGCTGTCGATATTGAACAAGGCAGAATCAGACTGAATGTTGACGGTAAATTATACAAACCGGCTCCTGATGAAATTGATTTCAATGAAAAATATGAAATGAATGACAAAGAGCAAGAATTTGTTGCGGAATATAAAAAAGCCGCTGTTCTAAATTATCAGAAATATCTGGAACTTGCCCCGAAAGCTCAGGACAAAGAAGAAGTTGAAAAGCAAATAGAAACTCTTACAAAAGAAGACAAAGCTAAAACTGAGGAGTAATTAAGTGATTATACCGGCACAAAACGATATTGCATTTAATCTTTTCGGCATATCGGTTTATTGGTACGGAATTATACTTGCTTTGGGAATGTTTTTTGCACTTATTTGTGCAAATAAATTATTTAACGAATGTCACCCTGAACTAAAAAAGGATATTATTTTAGAATTTTCACCACACATAATAATTTGCGGGATTTTATGTGCAAGATTATATTTTTGTCTTTTAAATCCCCATTATTATTTATTCCATCCGCTTGAAATTTTTGATATAAGAGAAGGCGGGCTGTCAATTCATGGAGGAATAATCGGCGGAATTTTAAGTACAATTTTTATTATAAAAAAATACAAGCTTAATTTTATGACAATTATAGATCCTATCGCTTGTGCGACCTTTTTAGGTCAGGCAATCGGCAGATGGGGGAATTATTTTAATTCAGAAGCATACGGATTACCCGTCACATCACAAAAATGGGGCTTATTTATCCCCCAAAATCGCAGAATAGCAGGATTTAGCGAATACGAATTATTCCATCCGACATTTTTATATGAAAGCATTTTAGACCTGATATCATTTTTCATTCTTTTATTTATATATAAAAAATTCGGTAAAAATTACAAAGGCATAGTATTTTTTGCATATTTAACAGTGTATGCAATAATAAGATTTTTTATCGAAAAAATACGAATCGACAGTGCTCTCAACATCGGTTCTATACCAATTGCACAAATTGTTTCGGTAATATTGTTTATTACAGGGATTTTGGGAATAATCACTGTCTTAAAAAAATCTAAAAATCCATCTGCATAAAATCTTCTTCTTTTTTATAATTAGTTTTGGCTTTTGAATTTCTGACTTTATCATTTTTCTTTTTAGTTCGCTTTGACACTTTTTTATATGCATTATCAACTGAAATCTTAGTTATCGGACTCCCGTTTTTTCTGTCATAAAAAACAAGCCAAAAATCTCTGTTTAAATTATCTACGGCAAATGAAACATCCGCAATCAGTCTGTCACCCGGTTTTACCTGCCTGAACATCAATTTTGTATTTCCAAATATTGAAGGACTGAATTTTACGCCATAATCATTTTCCAATGCCATATCGAAACCGGATAATGTTTTATCCGACATATTTGAAATCATAAGTGATATAGTTATTGTATTTGCATTCCCAAAAGGGTCTTTTTCATGTTTTACATTATTTATATTGATATTTAAACCTTTATAAATTATTTCTTCTTTTTTGAGTGCTTCTTCTCTGTAAACAGGCAAATCAACAGAAGTATTGATTTTCACTTTAATCTGATCCCCCGGAGCAATAAGCACCTCTCCTCCTTTTCGAATCAAAGCAACTCCAAGACCAACAGCACCGCCAATAGCTGCGCCCCCCGCAAGTGTATAACCCTGAGAAGCAATAGCAGCTTCCCAACCAAGCCACTGCAACGCCATTAATCCGCCAACAGCACCACCTGCAGCAGTATATCCTACATCCTGAGCCACAATTTTTGCCGTTTCTGCAACAGGATGAAGTTTTGTACTCATTTTGCCCTCAATAGGAATTTCACGCCCGTCAGGGGTTACCAAATAATCAAAAGATAAATTTAATGCTGCAGTTCTACCCATACGTTTTGTAGAAATTATCTTATCCAATCTGCCATGAGCTTTTGTTCCTTTTGGAATAATAATACCTTTATCTCCATAAACATCAGATGTTACTTCCGCAAAAAATTCATCCCCTTCCATTGATGTTGTTGAATCCAAAACCTGAGACACAGTCATGTGAATAACATCACTTCGGTCCAAAGTTTCAATTTTTCCGGTAAACATTTGGTCATAAATTTCCTGAGAAGTCCCTGTTTCTACAACAGAACCTTTCAATGGCTCCTGTGCCAAAACAGAATTAAAACTTAACAAAGATAATACTAATAAAGCTCCGAAAAATCTTTTCATACCGCAATTATACTCTATTTATTACTCTCAGGCAAATGTTGTTTTTGTTCATTATCCTCCGCAACTTCCTGAGCCAGCTGCTCAATAAAGCTGTTGATTTGAGCCGGCTCAAAACAATTACACGTATTCCAAATTAATGTTGTTGGCGGCTCAGATAATAACGGGCTTGGATAATCGTTATGACATTTACCTTTTAACATATTTGCAGAACCATCAACCTGCGAACGGAATTTTGCACAACAACTGCATATTTTTAAAGTCAAACCGTAATCATTCATCTTCGACTTTAACTGTTGCAAAGCATAAATCATACCTAAATGAGAATCTGTCGTATATTTTTTATTTCGATATATAAATCTTATTTTTGCAAGCCCTGACTCGGTTGAAATAAATTCTAATTTACATGGTCTTTCGCCGTGCTTTGTCAAAACCGCAACATCCACTGTCAATTTATCAACATCTCTGTCTGAACCGGACCATACTTTTTTCAAAATATATCTTACAGGAGGAAAATTTCTGATTATATGACATATTGAATACACAGGATGAAAGACATTTTTGCGTTGACAAGACTCAATATAAATACGAGCCCCAAAATTGCCGCACTGATTATCACTGCATTTAAACTTACGACAAATTTATAATTACACGAAAACCATATAATTAAAGCATAAGATGCAACAATTAACCAAAAATTAGGATTCAATAATGAAAATATATGTTCTATAAAAGCAAAATTCAATGTCAACAGATTTTTCAGATTGTCTTTTATAATAGCAAATTTCCTTGTAAGACGAGGTTTTTTAAATGAAATATCCTGACCGTACACATAAGACTGAATATTAGGATTATACACACATTTGTAACCCATTTTTGAAAGTTCAATACTAAACTCCAGCTCAGAATTTATATCTTTAAAATCAATTCCGCCCAATTTGTCAACAACATCTTTTTTAACCACAAACAGTCCGGAATCTACAATAGTCGCCATACCACAAAGTGTTCTTGCCTGCTTAAAGAAATTTGCAATATATTTTTTATAAACGGCCTTAATTTTATCAATTATATCAAGATTTTCCCTGCTTATATTAACTTCTCCGGTTACCGCATCACTTTTGTTTATGGTAACATTTGCGAGTGTCAGAAAGTTCGAATCAACACGTCTAATTGCATCAATAAAAACATAAGCATCAATATCTTCATCATCTTTTATACTGTTTATCAGCATAGAAATTGACTGAGTTTTGCCAAGTGTACCGACATCCTGAATATTCAATACATGAACAAAACGATCATTTTCAAACATGGTTTCAGAACCGTCATTACAATTGTCCAAAACTGCATATACTTTAAAATTTCCAAGCGGATAATCCTGCATTTTCAGCTCATTTACCAATTCCTCAAGACCTGCCTTATTGTTATGCGCATATATTATTACGGCTAAATTGTTCTTAATTGAATCGTATGCAGAATATTTTTTTTCAAGAGTAATACGTTTGTCTTTAAGATTTCTGCAGGCAAGCACAAACATGTATAAAGTATAAATTATTAAATATATGTATAAGATGAATAAAATATATTTCATAATAATCCTCTACAACTTGATATATTACTAGAAACATAATTAAAATTCAAATTGGTACCATTTTACAGTAATTTTAGAGCTTTTTATTAATTTCTTAGATATACAAAATGTAAAGATATGTAACAAATATATACTTTTTATATAAAATCGCGCAATTTTTAAATATAAAAATTGTTTATATAAGAGTAACGAGGTATAATTCAATCTATGGATGAGAAAAGCGGACAAAACTTTGAAGTAATAGAAAATACCAGAGAAAGAGTAAATGAAGTTTCTGAAAAATCTGTAATTTCTCATCAAACAAATCCAATTGTACGCAAGTTGCTGGACTTTGGCTTGTCCAACAAAACCCGCAAATTTTCCGTACGCGATTTGTTCGGTAGATAGACTTAGTAACACGGTTTTATGAGGATCGATACGTACATAAATTTGTGCGGTTTGCGAAAAGTCGAAAAGATTGTACTTCGTTACACTTTTTTGTGTATGTTTTTAGTGTAATCCTGTTGGGGAAAATTCATCAAAGTAGTAAGAATTATTATATGCAAATAATCTGTCAGGAAATCCTTTGATTTTCAGTTCATTTGCATCAGTACTGATTACTTTTTTTATACCTGCGCTGTTTTTGTTTGCCGCAAAACGAGTCATCGCATTCTCAAATAATTCGAAATAATCAAGACATTTAGGGAATTTGTAATAATCATATATTTGATTTTTGGCATTTTTACCAATAGTAGTACGAGTTTTTTTACTGCCATTTTCTGTAAGCGTTGCAATAGACGAAGTATCCGATTTCAGATAATCTTCCTCTATAATAGTTTTAATTATGGATTTTTCAATTGAATCATTTATATCAAAAATTTTTATAATATTTGATATTTTTGATTTTTCATTTGGAGAAAAACCTTTATAATCATCATATTTGCAAAGATATTCTATTGCCTTATTCTGACTGGAGTTCTGCATAATTTTTTTAGCAATTTCTTTATTAGAAGCAAGTTCAAGACTTTGAGGATAATTTTGCACGAATTCAGCATTCAATATGTATTTCCCTGCTTTTTCCATATCTATCTCATTGTTTTGATTATGCGCATATAAATTTGCATTTTTTAATATTGCATTTTCAGAATCAGATAATGAATAATCAAGATAAGTCATTATGCGCATAAGCTGAGTCTCTGCTTTCTCTTTATTTTTTAACTTATCGCCACTAATATTTTTTTCTAATATATCATTTATAATCTCAGAAATTTTAATTTGGGCAGGATCTAAACTATTTGGTTTATATTTTGAGCATATTCCTGCAATGTAATTAAGATTATTTTCGTACAAAATATTTATTTTGGCATCAAAGTTATCCTGTATATTTTTGAGTTCTGCAATTTTTTTATTTTCTGCTTTAATTTCTTCAATTTTTTTCTTCCGCTCGATAGCATTCATTTTTTCTGTATGTACAGGACGTATAGAATTGTCGCATACAAATTCTTCGAGATCTTTTATTGTTTTTTCTCCGTCCCAAACTTTATCTGCTTCTTTTAGAAATTTGATAAGCATTTGAATATCTTCTTCACCATACATGCAGGAATCAAATTGAACAATCGTATCTAAAAGTCTTTCACTTTCACCAAATTTTTCTGCATAAAATGTGAGCTTCTTTTTAAAATGCTCCTGATTATAGTTTTTATAATCTCTTTGAGAGTCTTTAACTCTTGCAGAATCCTGCACAAGTTTTATTATTCTGTTGGGGAATTTATCAAATTTGTATTCCGCTTCTTTTATAGAAGACACTTTAATAGTTTCCCCGTTCTTATTGTAAATAATATCATTAGGATTTTTAAAGTTTGTATATTGCTCTTTCAAAACAGTCAAAACATAATCTTCATAATTAACATTAAGAAGTTTTATGTCATTTTCGGAAATCAGATTTTTATTTACTTTTCTGAATTCTGGAACAGAACTAAACGAACGGGTATTATGCAATTTGTAATATCTGGTACTTACTGCCTTTGTAGTTGGTTTTATCAGTTTTTTTAACGCAGATTCTTTTTGTTCAGGAGATTTTATCTTAATGTTATCATTCAATAACTGCATTATTTTTGATGATAATAATTCCTGAGCTTTTTTCTTATCTTTTTTCACAAATGCTTCATCTAACTTTTCATAAAAATCTCTGGTAATAGTGCTTTCCAATTTTCGTGCAATTACATCTTCCGGCTTTTGAGGAATATGAATCTTCGGGTACTTTTCTTTAAGTTCTTTCAAAGAGTGAATTTCACTTATAGGGCTATAATAATCTAAAAGCACTTTTTTCAGACTAAAATTGTCATCCAACACACAAGATTTGAATTTATTCACAAGGACATAATCAGTTTTTTCATCAGAACAATAATCATTATCTCTTACAATGTAAAAATAACCTCTATCATATATTTTTTTTATAGAGTTTACTTCTTTTTTTATTTGCATAGCCCTGTTATATTTTTGTTGAGGATTAAGAATTTTATTACCCCAAAGAATTTCACTTTCAGAATATAGGGCATCAAGCTGTTTTTTCAAAGACATCATAAGTCTTATGCCCTTATATTGAATTTCAGTGGTGTTTATTTCTTCTTGAGGGGCATCTTCTTTTAAAATTTCATCAAGCTGCCTTATAAGTTTATTTTTACCCTCATCAATATCCACAATTTTTTTACCGGTAAAATACACCAAAGGGTAAGTATAAGGAATAACAAGACTATTTGTTCCATCTGCCTGTTTATCACGTTCGGCATGATAAATATTTTGAATACTATTGTTAGAAAGTGGTCTTATTGCTTCTATTTTCATGCGAATTCCTCTATGTATATATAAAATCAAAAATATAAATTTTTGCCAATATCTTTTTAATTGAATATAATTAATTTATGTATGAAATAAAGAAACAAATATATCTTGATTTTACAAAAAACCAAAAATCATCTTTATGCAATTATCTTCGGGCTTATGTAAAAAAATATTCCGATTTGGATGAAAAAGATATTCTAAAACGCTTTTTGGATGATGAAAAATACTATCAGGAGCTGAATTGCTCTAAATTTGAATTTCTGAAAGACATATTGTATGAAGACGGATTTACAAGTGATACCCAAAAATATATTCATGAATGTAAAAAATATTATGCTTACAAAGAATCTCAACGCCCGATAATAGAAGCAAATAAGGCATACGAAAAGCAAAAACGAGAATTTTTGAAAAAAGTAAAAATGTCAAAAGAATCTCCGACAAAAAAACAACTGTATTACTATGACAAACTTTGTAAAAAATACAATCTTGAAAAAAAAGAATTAACCTCAAAACTTGAAGCGATGGAAGAAATTGACAAAATTATATCCGAACATAATCAGGATTATAAAATTGCCGAAACAAACGGAGAGAATTAGATGCTTATAACAGATATTGTAAAAATTTTAACTGATGCCGGGATTGAACAAAATGAAGCAAATATCGAAGTAAAAATGCTCATAGAACATTTTGCAGGTTATGGAATCGAAGATATTATTATGGGTAAAAAACTTGACGAAGAAAAGTTAGAACTTGTCGCCCAAAAAGCAAAACTGCGTGCCTCAACCCGACAGCCGATTCAGTATATCATCGGAGAAACCGATTTTATGGGAGAAAAATTCATTGTAAATCCATCAGTTTTAATCCCGCGTGATGAAACGGAAATTCTGGTACGAAAAGCAGTTGAAATAATAAAAGAACAGCATTTTAAATCAGTTCTTGATATCGGGACCGGCTCAGGATGTATTGCCTGTATGATTGCAAAAATGACAAATGCAACAGTAATAGGCGCAGATATTTCTTTTGAGGCGCTTGAAACTGCATTTAAAAATATGGAAAAACTAAAGCTTTTTAACAGAGCACTATTTAGAAAATCTGATTTATTTTCAATGATAAGAGAAGATGAAAAATTTGATATGATTGTTTCTAATCCGCCATATATCCCCCCATCAATGAAAAAAGATATTCAGAAAGAAGTAACATTTGAGCCGGATACAGCGCTTTACACAAACGATGAAAACGGTTTGGAATTTTATGACAAAATAATCAAAGATGCTCCTAAATTTTTGAATAAAAACGGCTATCTTCTTTTTGAATTGGGAATAAATGAATCTCTTGCCGTCGCTCAGATAATGAAAAATAATGGTTTCAAGAATATCCTGATAATCATACTGCAGACCATGAAGAAGAGCATT
>CACXAK010000092.1 GCA_902765655.1 uncultured bacterium
AGCTCCGCAGGGTCCTCCGGACAGGGGCACTTTTGGTGGCAAAAGTGCCTCAAAACCACGACCTGCACTCCGTTCGCTAATAAATTGTAATGCTCGAGTATGAGGCGGATAACTCGCTTATCGCTCATACAAATCCGCCTTTGATTTTCTCTCGCATAACATTTATTGCTCACTTCGTAAAGGTCGTTCTGCAAGCGCGGGGCGTTGTCCTTAGCCCCGCTTAGAGATTTTTGCCGTTAGGCAAAAACACATATTACCGCGTAAGCGGTCTTATGCTGCCGAAGGCAGTATTGTACCATAGCGTGTTTTTCTTTTCGGTTCACTTTTCTTGCTTGGTTGTTCGCCTTTAACGTGACTACGTGCCCTGCTTGTCTTGCTATCGCAAGCCAACACCGGCACTTCGCACTCGGCTTACAATCCGCTTTTGCGTCGCAATCAAAAAGAAAAGTGAACTAAGAGAAATATTATTTCTCAAATATATTCCTATAATATGTTTTATGAAATTTTTAACTTGTATTCATTGTAAAATGAATTATAAAATATCCAAAGGATCAACATCCACAGTCATTCGGATGTCTTTTGGAGCATTTATTTTATTCAAAAAACTTGAAATAAACTGATGTCCTTTATCTTCGAGCTTATTTTTTATAAGAATCTGAAAACGCCATAGGCTGTTTATTCTTTCAATTACGCATGGAGTCGGTCCAAGAACATCAAGCCATTCCACAAATCCGAATTTGTCAGTCATTGTACGCAATCTTAGGGCAACTTCTTGTGCCGATTTTTCCGCCCTGAATTTATTTTCGCTTGACATAATTATTCTGATAATTTGGCTGAATGGCGGATAGTCGAAATCTTCTCTTGATACAATTTCTTTCTTGTAAAAATCAGCATAATTTTGTGATTTTGCACTTTCTAAAGCATAAAATTCCGGATTGTATGTCTGGAAAAATACACGTCCCTTAAATTCACCTCTGCCTGCGCGCCCTGCAACCTGAGTTAATAATTGAAAACCGCGTTCTGAAGCTCTGTAATCCGGAAGATTAAAACTTGCATCGGCACTTATTACCCCGACAAGAGTAACATTCGGGTTATCAAGACCTTTTGCAATCATTTGAGTCCCGACAAGAATATCAATTTCGCCATTTTGGAATTTTCCCAAAAGTTTTATATGCTCGCCCCTACGACTCAATACGTCACTGTCTATTCTTGCGATATTATAACCCTGAAAAATTTCTGCAATGTATTCTTCAATTTTCTGAGTTCCTGTTCCTGAATTTTTCAAACCTTCAAAACCACAATTCGGACATTTGTCAGGGAAATATTCAGCGTGGTTGCAATAGTGACATTTAAGCATATTATCTTTTGAGTGCCATATCATTGGAATTGCACAATTCGGACATTCTATGACATGTCCGCAGCCCTGGCACTGGGTATATGTTGAATAGCCCCTTCGATTTATGAGCAAAATAACCTGTTGTTTCTCATCTAAAGTTTCTTTTATAGCATGAATTAACGGCTGCGAAATAAGATGTTTATAAGCTGCCTGCCCGTATTCCTGCATGTTGATAACCGTAACAGGTGCAACTTTTGCATTATTATAACGCTTCAGCATTTGATATAAGTGTCCGGAATTAACGGCATAATAATAGCTCGAAATATCAGGAGTCGCAGAACCCAATATCAGCGGACAATTATTAAATTGTGCCAATTTTTTTGCGACATGCCTTGCATCATAGCGAGGCGCAGGAGAAGTTTGTTTGTATGCACTTTCATGCTCCTCGTCAATTATAATTAGACCAATATTTTGTAATGGCGCAAAAACGGCACTCCTTGCACCGGCAAGAATTTTAATTTCGTTTTTATAAAGCTTTTGCCAAACATCATAGCGCTCGCCTTCTGATATGCTTGAATGCCAAATCGCTACATCTTTTGTTCCGAATTTTTTTGCAAGTCGCTTGGTAAGTTGTGATGCCAGTGCAATTTCAGGCGCAAGAAAAAGTACATTTTTTCCGGATTTTATTGTATCATCAATAAGTTTAAAATAAACTTCGGTTTTTCCGCTTGCGGTAACACCATGAACAAGTATTGTCGGATTTTTTTCTTCTTTAATTTGGTTTGTAATCCCAAGATAAACTTCATTCTGTAATTCTGATAATTCGTTTAGCGGTTCTGTTTTATCAATGTTTAAAATATCTAACGGATTACGGTAAATTTCTTCTTCGCATATTCTTACACATCCCAATGCCTCAAGTTTTTTAATGGTTGCTCTTGTCGTTTTGGCAAATTTTTCAAAAGCTGCTAATGGCATTTTCCCTTTGGCTTTTAATAATTCTAACACTGCCAGTTGTCTTTTTGTTGCACCAAAATCACGTATATATTCAACTGATAATTCTGTTTTCAGAGATTTTTCAATAAGTTTTAGAGGAATAGCAGTATTTAAAACCGTAATTAAATCAGTGCAATAATAATTTGCGACCCATTCGAGAAGTTTCAGGTATTTTTGCTTTAATTTCAGGCGGTAAATAATCACTGAATCCGACACAAAAAGCATTTATCATACCCTGTCTGCCAAACGGAACCAAAAGTGCCTGACCGATTTTTATTTTATTTTGAAAATGCAAAGGAATTTCATAACTGAATGTTCGCACTCCCATTGCCTTGATATTCACAATGCAAACAGCATATTTATGCGTTGTGGTGCTATTTTTGGCATTTTCGTCATTTACTTCCTCACGTTTTTTTAACGTAAGTTTTTGCTCAAATAATTTGTTTTGAATTGCGTCTGTCATGATTACATTATAGCAAAAATACAAAACTCGTCATTTTGAAGGTATTGCTGTAATTTTGCGAGTTCTTTGCCTTAAGACAAAAAGAAAAAATTAATTTTTACATTTGCCACTTTCTTTTTGTTCTAAAAGTTTTTTCTTATACAATACAGTTTGAAATAAGTTATACATTTTTGCGTTATTGACGAGCGTCAATTGCGTTTTACCATTTACAAAATCAATATTAAATGATTTTTCCTTATTAAAGACATTGTCCGATTCAATATTCACAATTTGAAACAACCCTTCTGTAAGTATACTCAAAGGTTGTCGTAAAAAAGTTTCAAATGTTTTTCTTATATCGAATTTTTTTTGCATATCCCTGCTGCTTAATTTGAACAAAGGGCTGAATTGTAACGCATTTGCGAACAATGACAGCCCTCTATCTCTTATTTTTGTTTAATAATTACATTTGTTGAGTAAATAATTGAATTCTTTGCTCAACTGCTGATTTATCAGAAGCATTTGGTGCTAATGATAAATATTGTTTATAGTACTTAACTGCACCTTCATAGTTCTTTTCTGCTTCGTATGCCTGTGCCTTTAGCTTAGCAATTGATGGAGCATTATGATAGAAATCAATTGCTCTGTTACAATATTCGATTGTTGATGCATAATTACCTTCTTTAAATTGTCTTAAGGCAATTTCAAAGAATTCATTAGATTTCATTTCGCACAAGTCAATATAGTGCAAACCGTTTAACGCAATTCTGTTATCAGAATCAGCCATCAAAACTTTTTCCAACGCTTTTCTTGCAGTTCTGAATTGTTTATGCTGAACAAGAATTTCAGACAAATATAATTCATCATCAATACTGTTAGCAAAATTGATTGCATTTTCAAATGTATAAATCGCATCAGATTCACGACCCAAAGATAAATATGCTTCACCTTTGATTACTGTATCAACCAAGCTGTTAGAAGCAGATTGTACAATATAGTTCAGATTTTCTTCTGTTAATTCAGGTTGATGAATAAGTTTAGCTAATTTGATTTTTGCAAGATGAAGTTTTAAATCGTTAGGAGTTCTCTGTATTGCTTCATTTACATAATCATAAGCCAAGTATACATCTTTATTTGTTGTGTAATCTCTTGAATCAGCAGTATCTCTTGCCATTTCATAATAAGTATTTGCAAGACCTACAATTGCGGCATTTTTATAAGTTGCATCATCAAGCAATCTTGAATAAAATTCTAATGCCTGCTGATATTTCTTTGTTTCCAAAGACATATTACCGACTCTGTAAATACCTTCTTTATAGTTTGGATTCAAAATAATAGCTGTTTTTAATTCTTCCATAGCAAATTCGTGATCAGCTCTTCTTTCATACACCCCTGCAAGGTTTACATAAGGTCTGAAATTTTCCGGCTTAACATATTTTGCCTTTTTGAAAGAATTTATAGCTGCTGCCTGGTTACCTTGTTTCAAGTATAATTCACCCTGCAAATTCCAACCCGGAGAAGACTGAGGATTGATGTGCAATGAGTGGTTTAACCAAGTCAGTGCTTTTGTATAATCGCCGCGTCTTGCTTCAACTTGTCCCATGTGATACATAGAAGTAGCATTGTGAGAATTGCACTTAATTGACTGCAAATAATATTTTTCTGCCTGATCCAAATCGCCGTCAAGCATTGCAATATTACCCAAATTATCATAAGCAGGTGCAAATTGAGGATTTATCTTTAATGCAACTTTAAACAAATCTGCGGCATCTTTTTTGTTGCCTAATTTTAAAGTAGCAACACCCATAGCGTTATATGCTTCAAAATATGTGCTGTCTAAATCAACCGCTTTTACAAATTCCTGTATTGCGGCATTTGACAGGTTTGTAATGTTTTTAATATATTCAACGTCTGAAGAGGTTTCTCTCATCAGATATACCAAACCCTGTGCATAGTGGAATTGTGGATTATTAGGATATTTTTCCAATAATTTATCCAATTCTGACTGCGCAGGTGCAAGTTTCCATTGTTTTGCAAATGACATCAACTGTAATGCTTTTGCTTCCAAATCATTAGGATTCTTAGTCAAAATCTCTTTCAATTTTGCATCAGCTTCTGCGTAATTTGTATATTCAATCATTCTGCCGATATCAACATAGTTCTTTGATATCCCCGCTTTTAAGGGTTGTGCAGAAAATGATTGAGGCGCAAAAAGAACACAAGAAGTCAAAATCATTGATGTAACTAATAATTTTTTACAATTCATTGTTTTCTCCTAACCTTAATATGTTAATATTATTCCAAATCTTATAAAGGTATTGTATAATAGTTATTATAAAAAAGCAATAGAGTTAACAAATGGCATTAAATTTGATTTCAAAAAAAGATTTAGAAGATTTTAAAGGGTATATTTTGGTAGAAAAAAATTTCTCCGAACATACCGCAAAAGCATACTGCTCAGACATTCTCAGCTTTATTATATGGCTGGGGGATGAAGGGTGTGAACAGGCAGATTCTTCAAAAATTAAAGATTATTTACATTTCATGCAGAAATTTGATTACAAAAAAACAACTATTGCCCGAAAGATAGCATCCATAAGAACTTTCTACAAATATTTATCCCGTGAAAAGAAAATTGAGAACAATCCTGCCCAAAATTTAATTTCCCCCAAACGACCGAAAGCTTTACCAAAATTCCTCTCAATGGATGAGATAGAAGAGATACTTAACAATATTAATATATCTACCCCTGCCGGGTATCGTAACCGCGCAATACTTGAGCTTCTATGGGCCAGCGGAATGCGTGTATCTGAGCTCAGCAACCTTAATTTTGGCAATCTTAATCTTGAAAACAACGAAATTACGGTATTTGGTAAAGGTGCAAAAGAACGGATAATCCTTATTACTGACAGAGCAAAAGACTATCTTCAAAAATATATCGAGTATGCACGCCCTTTAGTTGCCAAAGGATATGAATTGCCTCCTGTAAGCGACGATTCGCCGGTGTTTATTAATAAAACGGGTTACAGATTGCAAACCCGTATGGTCAGAAATGTCATAAATGAAATTGTCGAGAAAATTGAATTGCCCAAAAAAGTTACTCCGCATATGTTCCGTCACAGTTTTGCTACTCATTTGATTGAAAACGGAGCGGATTTAAGGGTAGTACAGGAGCTACTGGGGCACGCAAGCATTTCAAATACGCAAATATACACACATATTTCAATGCAGCATATGAAAGAAGTTTACGAACAAACGCACCCAAGAGCTTAATATTTCTTAATTATAACTGTTATTAACCTTTCTTGCACCATTAACTTGTTCATAGTAATATGTTTTTGCTATGCAATTTATGGATAAAGTAAAAATAAGAATAGTTTCGGGCAAAGGCGGTAACGGAATTGTAGCCTGGCGAAGAGAAAAATACGTAGACAAAGGCGGTCCTGCAGGCGGAGATGGCGGGAACGGCGGAAGCATTTACCTTGTTGCAGATGAAAATATGTCTACATTGATGGATTTTACATATAAAACCGTGTTTAAAGCCGAAGCCGGAGAAAATGGGTTCAAAAAAAGTATGCATGGCAAAAGTGCAAAAGATTTATGCATAAAAGTTCCTGTCGGAACAGTTGTAAAGGATTTGAAAACAGATAACATAATTGCTGATTTAGATGAACATGGGAAAAAAGTTCTCGTAGCAAAAGGCGGTAGAGGTGGCAGGGGGAACATACATTTTTGCACCCCGCAAAATCGTGCCCCTCAGTACTGTGAACCGGGAGAACCCGGAATTGAGCGGAATTTACAGCTTGAATTGAAACTAATTGCAGATGTCGGATTGTTAGGGATGCCAAATGCAGGCAAATCGACTTTCATAAGCAGAGTATCTTCAGCTAAACCGAAGATTGCAGATTATCCGTTTACAACAATTATTCCAAATCTTGGAGTTGTACGAAAGCACGACAATGACGGATATGTAATTGCCGATATCCCCGGCTTAATTGAAGGTGCATCTGAAGGAGTAGGATTAGGACACGATTTCCTTCGGCATGTCGAAAGATGCCGTTTTCTTTTGCATATTGTTGACGGTACGGCAGAAAATCCTTTACAGAATTATAAAATTATAAATAACGAGCTAAAAAAATATTCCCAAAAACTGGCAGATTTATTTCAAATTACTGCAATAAATAAAATTGATGCGATAGACGAACAAAAACTTGAAGAATTAAAACAAGAATTTCGTTCTGAAGGAATTGAAAATATTTATGCAATTTCTGCTGTTACAGGTGAAAATATAGAAGAACTTAAAAACGAACTAGAAAACAGAGTTGATACAATTCCAAAACCGATTTCGGATTACGTTGTTGAGGAAGATTTGGAAGCAACAAATAACGATGACAGTTATTGGGAGGTATATAAAGCTGATAAAAATACTTACGTTGTTGACGGAGGTAAAATTATAAGAATATCTCAGGTCATAAACACAAGAAACACCGAACAGGTAATCCGGCTCCAAAATACAATGCGTGCTATGGGTATCATTGATGAATTAAAACGCATAGGAATTCAAAACGGAGATACTGTTGTAGTTGGCAAAATTGAACTTGAATATTGGGATGATGAAATGTATAAGCAGTTCGACCAGTATCTTCCAGAAGCTCTTGTAGAAGCAGAGAAAGCAGCGGATGATTTCGCTCGTGATTTCGTCAGTGCACATAAAGAGGATGCGCTGCATTATTTCATCGGTGGAGGAACACTTTACGGAGCGACTTACTCATATGCGATGTGCTATTGGGAAGAACAGATGTGGATTAGAACAAAATCCATCAGCTGCCAAGAGTTCTTCCACGGCATGCAGGA
>CACXAK010000093.1 GCA_902765655.1 uncultured bacterium
TAATCATATTTATCCTGCGCGTGAGCAAGTCTTGGAAGAATACAAGGGCCATACAATAGAACTGCCATAGCATTACCTTGGATAATAGGTCCGTTAAGTTCAAAAATGTCAGATGTCTTTTTAATTTTTGAATTGTTTATTACTTTATTCCCGAGCTTTTCAATTGCAGCTGATGCCCCGCCAAATGATACCTGCTTATTATCTGCTTTATCTTCGGCTTTTTGTTGTCCGCCATTAGTATTTTGTAATGCCGGTTCTTCATCATTCATCAATGCAGGATTCTTACCGCCTGTTCCCATATTATATAATTTAGGAATTTGGGTATAGAATAATGCAACAGTCGTAAATAATCCAAGATTGGTTAAAATTCTTGATCCCATTCTGCGGTTTGTGAATTTAGAAACAATTTCTGATATATCTGCATCTGCTGACTTTTTCAAAGCTTCATGTGTATTTTTGATAGCATCATTAAAGTAATTCTTCATTGCTTTAGAAAGCTCACCGATACTGCCGCCTTTTGTCTTTCCGTCAGATGATAACATCTCAATTGCCATATCTGATGAGGCCCCGCCGACATGGAGTTTTTTCATTTTGATATAATCATCTTCCACAGAACCTAGCTGAGCAAGTTTTTCGGCTCTTATCTTGCGATTTTTAAATCCGTTGTATTTTTCGTTTATTGATTCAATTTGTATTTGTTTATCAGCATATTTCTCTGCAAGTTTGTCAACATTTTGAATTTTTACAGCATCCGGATTGTTATTGATTGTTTGTTCCAAAACACTTTTATAAACTTCTTTATAAAATGCCTTTTTATCTCCGTTTCCGGCTTGGATTGCAGCTTTGTTTTCATCGGCGTAACGGGTAAATATATTTTTAAAGCTGTCTAAGTAATCTAATTTTACACTATTACCCGAACCGAATTTTTTGTTAATTCCTTTCAGTAATAACCATGGGATAACAAAAGCACTCGGTCCTGTTATGACTTCTCTGATACCTTCTTTTCTTGCATAAGCCCAATTTAATTCGCGTTTCGGCTGTCCGTTTTTATCTAAAATTTCATTCCCGTTTTCGTCATGCTTTTTCTTCCCGCCTCTGAATAATCCTTTACCAACACGTGGGGCGATGAATCCCAAACCATCCTGAATACAGAATGATGCAGCAAATCCTCCTGCTGCAATAAAATCCATAAGCCCAACAATAAAATTAGGGGCCTTGTATGCTCCGGTAAATGCAACACTGTTTGCCTGCGCATTTAAGCGTGGGGTTTGTATATCTTTGGTTTGTTTTTTTGAATTGTTTATAGAACCAATATTTTGTCCTACTGAGTTTACCTGCATAATCCCTACTATATTTCAAAACCTGCTACATGTTAGATAAAAACAATAATTGTATTAAAATTGTCTTTTTTTATGATTATGTTTCAAAACTTTTACATTCATTTACACATTTGTTTTAAAACAAGTGTACTTATTATACTTAATCTGCAACTTTTTTTCAAGTTATTTACTACAATTATAACATTTCTGTTACAAAACTTTTAATTATAAGTAATTTTGCAAATATATATTTAAAATTTCAATAGCTCTTTTTGACATCAATTCCCCTTTTAACTTTTTGTTTTTGCGCTCTTTTTTGGGGAGTTCAACAGGAGGTATAATCCCCCAATTTGAATTAATCGGTTGAAAGTGGTCATTCTCAGGGTTTGTTATGTAATGTGTCAGAGCTCCGAGCATGGTTTCATTTGGAAGTTCTAATAATGGTTCCTTTTTCAGGAGTCTGGCCATGTTAATTCCTGCCAAAAGTCCTGATGCAATTGATTCTGAGTAGCCCTCTGTTCCTGTTATTTGTCCTGCAAAGAACAAATCGTTCCTTTCTCTTGTCTGAAGGGTCGGATTAAGAAGTTTTGGGGAATTTATGAATGTATTTCTATGCATGACTCCGTAGCGGACAATGCTGCAATCTTCAAGTCCGGGGATTGACTGCAATAGTTCTTTTTGCGCTCCCCATTTCAAGTTTGTCTGAAATCCGACAAGATTGAATAGGGTTTTTGCGCTGTTATCCTGCCTTAATTGGACAACTGCATAATTTTTTTGTCCTGTTCGTTTGTCTATAAGTCCGACCGGTTTCATAGGCCCAAAGCGCAGAGTGTCTTCTCCTCTGGAAGCCAAGACCTCAATCGGCAGACAACTTTCAAAAAATTTTGCTCCTTTTTCAAAGTCATGACGTTCAATTCGTGGGGCATTAATTAAAATATTATAAAATTTTTCATATTGTTCTTTATTCATCGGGCAATTAATGTATGAAGCTTCCCCTTTGTCATATCTGCTTGCCCAGAAGGCAATTTCAAAATTTATGCTGTCACATTCAACAATTGGTGCGATAGCATCAAAAAAGTGCAGATATTCACTTTTTGTAAATTTTTTAATTTTGTCAGCGAATTTGTCGCTTGTTAAAGGCCCTGAAGCAATTATAGTTGGGGTGTTCGGGATTTCTGTAATTTCTTCTCTTATCAGGTTAATATTCGGATTATTTGTTATTATTTCGGTTACTGTTTGTGAGAATTTGTGGCGGTCAATGGCAAGAGCGTTTCCAGCCGGTACTGCACATTCTTTTGCAATTTGAATGAGCTCTCCGCCTAAAATTTCCATCTCGTGTTTTAAAAGACCGCTGCCGTTTGTTATATCATAACTGCCAAGCGAATTTGAACATACAAATTCCGCACAATCTTCTGTTGTATGCGCTCCTGTTTCAACGTTTGGGCGCATCTCGTACAAATTAACACTAAACCCTCGTTTTGCAAGCTGCAGTGCCGCTTCAGAACCTGCAAGCCCCGCTCCGATAACATTCACTTCCATAGTAATAAAAGTTTAGGACAAAGAAATAAGCATGTAAATACTTATTCCCTCTACCTATGGGATACAAAGCAAATCGAAAAATTTTAAGATTCTGAAATAGCCTGTATATCTTGGCTGATGTCTACCCCCTCTACCTTTGGGAGAGGGTGATTTTTCAATGCGAAGTATGAGCATTAGAAAAATGGGTGAGGGTTGTTTAAATTGTGAATATAGTAACAATACAAATTATACTTATGTTAATAAAGGTATTTCTGGTATATATTCAAGAATAACATGTTTATATGGATATATCCCTATTGCATTTCCTCCACGGTCTAATTGTTCTATTAATCTTGTTTCTTTTGATACTAACTTAAATTTTGATAATGCAGGAAATACAACCTCGCCACCATGTTCCATATTTGACGATACTTGTGCACCTTTAGGTATTTTGTATTCAATTAGCATAGGTTCAAATTTTATATTACCTAAACAATCATATGGACTTCCCATGTATTGATATGTTCCGAATTTATAATGTGAGGCATATGCAAAACCTCTTGTAGGAACTATTGTGTCACCGATATTTGCAGAATTTATAATATCAAAATCTTGTCTTTGTTCTCCAATGTATCGGCTTGTACCCCTATACGCACTACAATCTTTTGGTTGAGGTTTCAATTTAGTAAAATCTATATTGCGTTTATATAAATTTTCTGTTCTTCTATTAAAATGTTTTATACATTCTTTATAAAAATTGGGGTCAGTATCTTTAATACATTCAATTTCTTTTAAATATTGTTCTAATGTTTCATTATAACTACTATTTGTAGCATGAAAATTATGGTGTCCTTTTACAACTGTTTCACCTTCTTTTGCATAAGGATAAACATGGTTTTCTGGAGTATCCCAAGTTTCTATTTTACGAAAAAGTGTATGGTCTTTTGTGGTTTTGGCTAATTCTAAGCCCTTAATACTTGTAACTGCTTTTTGTGGTTTTGAGCATAGCAAACTTTTGGTGAGTTTTCCTCCTCGTTCAACCATGAAATTAAATGCTAATTTTTGTATCCCCATAACAATATTTCCCCCTGTTGAATATATAAAGTATTCTTTATTCTTAAAATTGCCTTTTTGTTACAAAAAATTTATATATATAAACCCTCACCCGAAAATCTAAGTTTCGCAGCTGGTGTTCGCACTAAACGGATATCGGCTTCACCTTTCATCCTCTGCTCAGACCGGCTCAACTTGATTTTCTACCCTCTCCCAGAGGTAGAGGGGACATTATGTTATAATTATCTTATGAATAGGCACTACACAAAAAATGCAAGTAAAAATTCTAAAGAATTAAGACAAAATCAAACCGATACAGAAAGTGTATTGTGGTATTATTTGAGAAATAGAGGATTAAATAATATAAAATTTCGCCGTCAAGTTCCTATCGGGAAATATATTGCGGATTTTGTTTGTATGGAGAAGAAATTGATTATTGAACTTGACGGTTCACAACACCTTGAAGATAAAGATGTTGTTTATGATAAAAATAGAACACAATATTTAAACAGTTTGGGTTATAAAGTAATAAGAATTTACAATAATGATATTTCAAAAAATATTAATAGTGTTTTAGAGTACATAATACAAGAATATACAAAACTTTAATCCACTTTTCCATTGAAACTTGAAAATGCTGATAAACTTAACAAATTTACATAACCTCTCGACAAATGAATTTGTTTGATGTATGGTTGTGCTACACGCAGAAATATAAGTACAAAGGAGAATTTATTATGCAAATTATATTGAAAAAAGATGTTCAAAACCTTGGGGAAGCAGGGGACATCATCAATGTTAAAGACGGTTATGCAAGAAACTTTTTGTTGCCTCAGAATGTTGCTGAATTAGCAACTAAAGGCGCTTTGGAAAACAGAGAAAAGAATATTGCAAGAATCAAAGCAAAACAGGAAAAATTGAATGCTGAAGCATTAGAAAAAGCTAAAAAGATTGAAGAATTCGGTAAATTGGAATTATCTGCAAAAGCAGGTGAATCAGGCAAATTATTCGGTACAATTACTACCAAAAAACTTACTGAAGAACTTGCAGCTAAAGCAGGTATTGAAGTTGACAGAAAATCAGTTTCTCTTAACGCTCCAATTAACAAAATCGGGGAATACAAAATGCTTATCAAATTAACTTCAAAAGTTAAATGTGAATTGGCAGTTGTTGTAACAGCATCAGAAGTTGTTAAAGAAGCAATCGAAGAAGAACCTGCGACTGAAGAAGCTGCTGAATAACCGTGATTAACGGTCAAAAGTTTGAAACTGTCATTTTGAATTTATTTTATATTCAGGGTGGCAGTTTTATTATTAATCAGAGATATGAAGTATGACAAATAATTTAAAACTTAAACCGATAAAAAGATTTTTCACAAATTCCTTTTTTCCCTCAGCTTGCCAATCTGAGCAGAAACGAAGATATGATGGTTCAGTTTTTGGAAGGGCTGCCGTCTTTTTCTGTTGATAATGCTTCACAGTTTGTTTTGGATAGCGAAAACGAAGAATTCCTTGTCGGTTTGGAAGATTTTTTCAATAATTATGAGGAGATAATTGCGGATATA
>CACXAK010000094.1 GCA_902765655.1 uncultured bacterium
AGGATTTGTGCGGAGAGATTGATGAAGTAATTTCAATTCCTGAGCTAGTAAAAAACGGGGATTTGTGCCCGCATCAGGATTTTATATATTTTTCTCGTTTAAGTGAGAGTGAGAAGGTAATGCTCAAGAAGCATGAGCAGAATGTTGAGAAATTTGTCGAAACTTTAAAAAATGACAAAGATTTAATTAAATTTTTGAGTAAGATGGATTTTCTGACAAATACAGATTATGAAGTTGAGGCAATTCTTGACGACCCTGACTTTTATGTTTCTGTGGTTTCGTTATTAAAAGAATCAAATTATTACATATCAAAAGAATTTATGGAGCTTTTTAATGCTAAAGAAAGTGATATTCCAAAATTTGACACAAATCAGGCGCGAAAATTTTTAAATGGTTTTTTATTTACGCATGTCGAAGAATTCAGAAGTATTCAAAACAAAGTTGAAGAATATATAGCAAGTGCAACGCATTATGGTTTGGTGCATAACAAGCGTATTGTTCTTAATGAAAGTGTAAAACTTCAAAGAAAGATTGCCTCAAGTGTAGGAAAACTCAATTCAATTGCTGAAATAGCCGAGCAGGAAATTAATTCTTTAGGACAAAATTTAAGAATGGTTGTTCTTGCGGATTATATAAAAGACAAAGATACGGATAATTCTCAACTTGGAGTTGTTCCTATTTGGAGGACTTTAAAAAATAAATTTGCGCAGGAACAGGCATCGATTGGTGTGCTGTGTGGTTCTTTAATTTTATTGGCTAAATCAAAAGAACAGAATTTTAAAGATTTACTTGAACAAAACGGTGTTAATGTTTCTGATGTTGCAATAAGCGTTTACAATGAAGATGATAATTATTTAAAGATTACTCCGAAAGAATCAACCAAAAATATAATAGTTCAATTGATTACGGATATGTTTAATAAAGGTTTTATAACTGTTCTTGTCGGGACTCAGGCACTTCTGGGTGAAGGATGGGACGCACCGAGTATAAATTCTCTAATTCTATCAAGTACGGTAAGTTCTTATATGCTGTCTAACCAAATGCGCGGTCGTGCCATAAGAGTTGATAAAAATAATCCGGATAAAATTTCAAATATCTGGCATTTGGCAACAATCGGTTTGCCGTCGGATAAAACATTGTGGGAACAAATATTTGGGGAAGCTAAATCAGATGAAGATCTTAAAACTGATTCAATGGCGCTGTTTTATGACTATAATCAACTTAACAAAAGATTTGAAGGGTTTGAGGCCCCTTCATATTATGACAGGCATGAGATATGCAACGGTTTAGATAGAATATTGCCGAGAAGAATAATAAATAAACTTATTTCCGAAAAAGGAGAAAACGCATTTAATGAATTGAATACGCAAACGCTTGGATTCGCCAAAAATCGTCAACAGACAAAACAATGGTGGGATGAATCGTTGTGCCTTGGCTATAATGCTCCCCAGATGAAATTGCGTACCGGGGTACAAACAGAAGAAATGCCACTGCGTACTTTGACTTATAAAGGTTATAAACATATAATATCCTCTATTTTGGGAATTTTTGCCGTAATTTTATTTATGATTTATGATTTTTTATATCCTCTTGGCTTTTATATCGGCGGGGTTGCGTTAATTGTATTTTTGTTTATTTTGGCAAATATCGGATTAAAATATTTAAAAACAGGTTCGGTTGAAGGGGTGATGAAACAAATTGCGATTGTGATGCTTGAAACATTATCCTCTCAAAATTTGATTAAATCATCGTTGAAAAATGTCGGATTAAAAGTTGATAACGGCAGTGAAGGGATTTATGTTTCATGTGCAAATTTGCCGACGGAAGAAAATAATTTGTTTATAAAATGTTTGCAGGAATTTTTAAATCCGATTGAAAATCCACGATATTTATTTGTAAAATATGACAAGTTTATGGGAACATTAAAGCAAACAGATTATTTTTCGATTCCTGCAGTCTTATCGGCAAAAAAAGAAGACGTAAATATTTTTAAATCTCTGTGGGAAAAATATATTGGTGAATGTGAGATAATTTATACAAGAAATATTCAGAGACGCATAACTCTTTTGAATGCCCGTAAAAATGCGTTTTCTAGTATGAACAGGCCTAAATCAAGACGGTTATCAAAATGGCAATAAAAAAGAGTTCTCAAAGTTGAGAACTCTTTTAATATTCTTTTGTTCCAAAAACTATGCTTCAGCCGGAGCTTCTGTTGCAGCTTCTTCAGCCGGAGCTTCTTCTGCTGCTGCCTTAGCTTGAGCTTCTGCTTCAGCAGCTGCTTTAGCTTCTGCTTCTGCTGCAGCTTTTGCTTCTTCTTCAGCTTGTTTTTTAGCCAATGCCTTTTTAGAAAGTTTTACTGTTTCTTTTTTTACATAATTCAAAGTGCCGTCATCATTACAATGTTTGATTAAATATTGTACTCTTTCAGTCGGTTGAGCACCTTTTGCAATCCAATCCAATGCTGCTGCTTTGTCAAATTGCATAACTTTTGTCTTTGGATTGTAGTGACCAAGTTCCTGAATAGGACGACCTTCTCTTTTTGTAGTTGAATTGATAACAATAATTCTGTATGATGGTTGCTTTTTAGCACCTAATCTTTTTAATCTGATTTTTAACATTTCTTTTTCCTTATTTTATATACCTCTTTTCGGCAACTCAGGCGCCGCTTCCTGATTTGTCTAAGCCAAAATACAGAGGAAAATTACTTCGGCTATGTTTAGATTTAAGCATAAATATATTTTTAGTGCAAGCAAATATTAAAAAAATGTGAAGTTCCTTGCTTTTATGGATATTTATTGTAAAATTTATAATGTAATACTTATAAAATAAGGGGAGTAAATATATGGAAACAACTTTAACAAAAGAAAAAGACAATGTAGTAATTATGAATATGACTATTCCTGCTAACGAAGCAGAATCTGCATATAACCTTGCAGCAAGTCGTATTTCTCAATATGTAACAATTAATGGTTTCAGAAAGGGTAAAGCACCAAAATCCGTTGTTGAAAGACATATTGGGGTAGACAGAATTCAGCAGGAAGCTTTGGATATGATTTTGCCAAAATATATTTCTCAGGCAATCAGTGAAAATAAATTAGATACAATTACTCAGCCGGCGTTGACTGCTTATTCTTTTGAACCGGGTCAAAATCTTCAGGTGACGATTCAGGTAGAAACAAGACCTGAATTCAAAATCGGTACCTATAAAGGAATGGATTTGAAGGCAGAAATTGCTCCTGAAGATAAAAATGCCATGGATAATGCAATCAACAATTTCTTAACTCAAAACTCTTCATTAGAATTAGTTTTGGATAGACCATCAAAAGATACTGATATAGTTGTATTTGATTTTGACGGGACCTGCAACGGTGAAAAAATTCAGGGCGGAAGTGCTAAAGGTTATTCTTTAGATTTAGCACATTCTAATTTTATTCCGGGTTTTGCTGAACAGCTTGTCGGACACAATATTAAAGAAGAATTTACTATTGATGTAAAATTCCCTGAAGAATATCACGATGCTAAACTAAAAGGTCAAGATGCCAAATTTGATATTAAATTAAATGAAATCAAAGAAAGAGTATTGCCTGAATTGAATGATGAATTGGTTAAAAAAGCATCAAGATTTTCAACTGTTGATGAGTTAAAAGAAGATATTCAAAAATTTATTGACAGTCAGAGAGAAAGTGCTAAAAAAATCAGTGCTGAAAATGCAGTATTCAAGTCAATTGTAGATTCAACTTCAATAGATATCCCTCAAAGTATGATTGACAGAGAAGTAAGAGCTATTGCAGGCGATTATCAACAAAGAATTGCAAACCAAGGCGGAAACTGGGCTCAGTTTGTAGAGGCACAGGGCGGAGAAACGAAATTTGCTCAGACACTTTCTGAAGATGCAAAAATCAGAATTAAAAATTCTTTAATCGTTGACAGAATTTCAAAAGAAGAAAAATTGACTGTCGAACAAGCTGATTTGACAGGCAAATTGACTCAGTTGAGCGCAGCATACAGAGTTACTCCGGAACAATTGGTAAAACAATTTGGTCAAAACCCTACGTTTATTAATTCTTTATCTCAGCAGGTTATCAACGAAAAAGTCAGAGATTTCTTGATTGAAAATAACAAATTTGAATATGTTGAAGTAGCACCTGCAAAAGATGAAAAAGCTGCAAAAGCAAAGAAAAAATCAACAAAAAAAGCAGATAAAGAAGAAAAAACAGAAGAGTAATTTAAAAAAAATAGTATAAAAGGCGGAGTCACCGCTCCGCCTTTTTTGTATAATAATTAAGTATAGTAAATAAGAAAGGGAAGAAAAATGAGTTTTGTACCTGTTGTAATAGAGCAATCAAGCAGAGGCGAACGTTCTTTTGATATTTTCTCAAGATTATTGAGAGAAAGAATTATATTTTTGGGTACTCAAATTGATGATATGGTCGCTAATTTGGTTGTTGCGCAGTTATTATTGTTAGACAGTGAAAATCCTGAAAAAGATATTATGTTGTATATAAATTCTCCGGGTGGTAGTGTTACTGCCGGTTTTGCAATTTATGACACAATGCAGCACATAAGAGCAGATGTATCTACTATATGTTTAGGCCAAGCTGCTTCAATGGGTGCGTTTTTATTATCATCAGGTACTAAGGGTAAAAGACTTGCTCTTCCTCATTCAAGAGTTTTAATTCACCAACCTTTGGGCGGAGCTCAGGGGCAGGCTACTGATATTGAGATTCAGGCTGCAGAAATTATCAGAATTAAAAAATCTTTAAATGAAATTTTAGCTTCTAATACCGGTCAATCAATCAAAAAAATCGAAAAAGATACTGATAGAGATTATATCATGACTCCTCAGGAAGCTTTAGAGTATGGTATGATTGATAAGGTTATTTCAAGAGACGAAATTAAATAGTTAATAAAGGGGCGAATTAATGCCAAATCGTGATGAAAAATTAAAATGTTCATTTTGTGGTAAAACACAGGATCAGGTAAAAAAACTTATTGCAGGTCCTGAAGTTTATATCTGTGATGAATGTGTAGAATTGTGCAATGAAATTTTGGATGAGGAATTTCTAGATAATAAAGAAAAAGAAATTGAAGGTATTGATTCTGAAAAAGAAGAAAAATCAATACCAAAACCTCACGAAATTAAAGCATATTTAGATCAGTACATTGTCGGGCAAGAAGATGCCAAAAAAGTTCTTGCTGTATCGGTGTACAATCACTATAAGAG
>CACXAK010000095.1 GCA_902765655.1 uncultured bacterium
TGCAGCAAAGGATCAAAGATTTGTAAGCGATGAGGAGTTTGAGGCAGCGATAAAAAAGAAAAACAAAAAACTAGATAAATGGAAAAAAATTCTTTTAAATAACGGTTCACCGGGAGGGAAAGAATTTTCGCAGTCAAATGAAACGGAAGAAATAAATTCGCATCAGGGAGCTGATGCGTCGTTGCCTGTTTTGGCTTTGCCTGTTGAAATTAAAATCGGGGAAGGGTATGTCCCTGTCGGTCATTATCAGGTAAAGGGCGAGAATGTGAATGGTCAAATAGTTTTGAGTTTGTATCAGGCACACGATTTGGTTGCAAAAATTCCTGCGATTGAAACCGATGAAGATTACGACCAGAAAGAAATTTTGTTTGCAAATTGGGTTAACGAGGATGATGACCACATAAAATTAATATATGGCTCCCTTGATTACAACGCTTATGCGATTGTAGATATTTTGCAATAATTTATTTTTTATTCAGATTATCAATTTCGGCGTTGAGTTCTTTTATCTGAACTTCAAGCTTTGTGCGTTCGTCAACAACTGATGTGAATGCCTTTTCCAGTGTCTTAATTTTAGCTTCCAAAACGTCAACCTTTGATGCGTTGGCATCTGAAGATACATTTGTTTTTTCAAGTTCTCTTTTGTATGCTTTGACTTTGTCCTGCTGAATTCCTAAGAATAATGAGATAACTCCTGCACCTGAAAATAAACCCGCACACAAAACGATTATTGTGTATATTGGAATACTTAATTCTTTTGTGATGTCTGAGGTGTATGAACTTCCTTTTAATAAATTTACATTCAGTGTTCCTGTGGTGTTTATTAAAACAATATATATAACTGCGCAAATTATTACTATACTTAAGAAAAAGAATAATTTTTTCATTTAATGCTCTCCTGTTTGTATCTCCGGCAATGCCGACTTGCTCGTATTTTGTCATTCTGAGGGCGAAGCCCGAAGAATCTCATATTTTTATGTCGAAGCAAGTCCGCCCTACGTTTTTCTGCTTCTGAAATAGGTCAGAACCTTTGAAAGTTTTTCATCCGGATCTATCTCTAATTCTATTATATCTTCCGAAAACGGTTTTGCAAATTTCAGATAAAAAGATTGCAAAACCTGTTCCTGAGTTTTGACTTTCCCTTCTCCCGCACCGTATAAAGTGTCATTATATACGGGATGTTTTTTGTAGCTTGTGTGAACCCTTATCTGGTGGGTTCTTCCTGTTACAAGCTCAAGCTCGACATAAGTCGCTTCGTTGCCAAAATGCTCTAATACCTTCAAATTTGTTCGGCTCGGACGTCCGTCAGGGCGAACAGCCATTTTTTTAGGATTAACATTGTTTCTCCCTATCGGTTCGGTGATAATATCATTTTCGTTCGGATAGAAACCTTTCAGTACTGCGTGATATTTTTTTGTTAATTTGTGATCTTTTATCATATTTGCAAGGTATTCGTGCGTCTTGTTATTTTTTGCAATCATCAGAAGCCCTGATGTATTGCGGTCAAGGCGGTGAACAATCCCCCTGCGGAATTCCCCGTTTGTGTCGGATAAATTATCTCCGTATTTATATAAAAGTGCATTGACTAATGTATCCTTTGTTTCAATGAAAGTCGGATGAGTTAACATACCTGACGGTTTATTTATTACCGCCATATTTTCATCTTCCCAGACAACTTCCAGAGGAATATTCTGCGGCTCAAGTTCAATAACTTTTTCGGGGGTAAGGTTTTCAAATTCTATTCTGTCGTCAATTTTTAATGTGTAAGACGGTTTTTTGACTTCCCCGTTTATTGTTACCCTGCCATCTTTTATTGCAGATTGAATTTTTGAGCGCGAAATCCCGTCATAAAGCCGGGATAAAAAAACATCCAACCTCGTATTAAAATTACTTTCATCCGCAATAAGAAGCATTGATTACCTCTTATATATCAATAATATTGCGATTAATGCAATTACACCGATTGTGATAAATACATCTGCAACGTTGAATACAGGGAAATTTATGAAATTCAGATGAATATAATCTCTGACGTATCCAAGAACAATTCTTTCGTGGCAATTAGCCATGATGCCGGCTGTTAAAAGCCCGATAAATGATACGGAAATTAAATGAATTCCCTTATTATTATGAACATAACCCCACAAAAGAGTGGTTGCAACAATTGCTATAATTATCAAAAATTCTCTTGCGTTTTGCATCAAGCTGAATGCCGCTCCGCTGTTTTTTAAATATGTTAAGCTGAATACCGCATTTGAATAATGATGCCCTGAGGTTACATTATCAACAATTAATTTTGACGAAAATAATGCCAAAAATATCCAAAATATAAAACTTCCGATTAAAAAAAGGTATTTCCCGAATGATTCTTTCATTATTTTTTATCCTCTATTGTTGCAAAATTATTTTTTGGGACAACATTCACTCTTTTCATAACACAGGCAATTCCTGCTACATAAATCTTTGTTCCGTTAATGCTGTCTGATGTGGATTTTGAAATTGCCAAAGATGCAACAGCATATTCATTTATATTATCTGTATTTGCTTTTATGTATCTTTCGAGTATATGTGTTTTTGGCATTGTTCTGAGCGGCCCGTTTGGGGTTTTTGTCGGATAAACAACAGGGTCGTGTTCTAAAGACCCGACTATTACCGTATTGTCATCGGCATCCGCTGTTACTGCGATTGTATATGTTTCGCCTGAGCTGACCTGATTTGGTGAAACAAGTTCAATATTCATAAATCTTGCATCTCCGTACAATAGAGCAGATTCATCAGTCAGCATTGTTTCTCCTGAAATCAGCCATTTTCCGTTGATTTTTACAAGATGATAAATACTTGTTGATTTTGCATGAATTTCGCCTGAAACAGCAATGGTGTCTTCTTTATCATAAACGGTTCCAATAGCAGTTTCTTCCATGCTGACTGTTGCATTGCTGCCGTTTACATCAACAGATGTTATTTTTGCCCCGTAAGTTAAGTCCTTGCATTGTTCCCAGGTTTCTTCGACTGTTTTAAAATATACATCCTTATTCATTCCGTCACTATTAATGTAATTGTCGGAATATAAAGATTTTAGGCCGGTGATATCGTGCTTATTTGCAAAAGCTTCATGAACCTTAAACAATTCTTTAATTTGTTTTGCTTCAGCTTTATTGATTTTATTTTGCTCGTGTCGGTATTTCCCTGTTGAAATAAGAGCCGGCTGAGCGTTTGAATTCCCAAAATTTATCGTTAATAAAGCTAAAGTTAAAAGTAAAATTATCTTCTTCATGGTTGATATTATATCATGAAATCCAATTTTTTAATATTTCTTTATAAATGTTATTATTAGTTTTCGCAGAAATTAGAAAAAATACAAATATATATTTAGATTGTTGTAGCTGAAAATATTTCATGCTATTATTTATACTGTTATAAAGGAAAAAGTAAATGAGTTTAACGGTATATTTAGGGATAGATGTAGGATCAGTAACAACAAAGCTTGCTTTGATAGATGAAACGGGTAAGTATGTTGACAGTATAATGCTGAAAACGGCAGGTACTCCTGTTGCTGCGGTGCAAAATGGTATGCGTCAATTGTATGAAAAACGTATTACAGATTATGAGGTTATGGGAGTAGGAACAACAGGTTCAGGTCGTGCGTTGGCCGGATCTTTGGTTGGGGCTGATGTTGTAAAAAATGAGATTACAGCGCATGCCGTCGCTGCAAGTGTCACGGTGCCGGGAGTTCAGACAATTCTGGAAATCGGCGGTCAGGACAGTAAAATTATTATAATGCGTGATGGTATCGTTACTGATTTTGCTATGAATACTGTGTGTGCTGCAGGAACAGGGTCATTTTTAGACCATCAGGCACAAAGATTAGGAGTGCCAATTCAGGAATTCGGTGCAACGGCTTTGAAATCTTCAAATCCTGCAAGAATTGCCGGCAGATGCGGGGTTTTTGCGGAAAGTGATTTGATTCACAAGCAGCAGCTTGGGTATCCTGTTGAAGATTTGTTATATGGTCTGTGTCAGGCATTAGTAAGGAATTATCTTAGTAATTTGGCATTGGGTAAAGAACTTTTGCCTGTATTTTCGTTCCAGGGTGGTGTTGCGAGTAACACAGGCATGGTAAAGGCATTTGAAGAAGCTTTAAATGCTGAGGTTGTTGTCCCCGAACATCACCAGACAATGGGTGCAATTGGTGCTGCTATGCTTGCGATGGAAGATCATCAGTTTACGCAAAATAAGACAAAATTTAAGGGATGGAATGTTGCTGATATGCACTTCTCATCCATAACATGTGCGTGCAACGGCTGTTCAAACAATTGTGAGGTTATTACGATTGTTGAAGGGGTTGACGAAGTTCAGCATGTTGATAAAATAAAAGATGTAAAAGGAAATATCATCGCGCGTTGGGGCGGAACCTGCGGGCGTTGGGACATAGGATAATCGTTTATGCAAAATTTTGGAAGCTCAAGAACAGCTATTCTGGCGGAATTACCAAACGGTAATGCTGAGCTTGGTCAAGCTTTTGCTTTGATTATAAATGATATGGTTATGCAATCAGGTATAACAAATCCAAAGGCCGAGGATTTTGACGTTATGTCAAAAAAGTGGAGAGAACTTGCTGCAAAACCTGACAAAAGTGAGGACGATTTGGCGAAGCTCGACA
The DNA here is from genome assembly GCA_902765655.1 of uncultured bacterium. Taxonomy (GTDB): domain Bacteria; phylum Cyanobacteriota; class Vampirovibrionia; order Gastranaerophilales; family Gastranaerophilaceae; genus Zag111. The sequence continues at coordinate 4,661 of CACXAK010000095.1, forward strand.
CTTCATTTAAAGAAAATATAAATGAGCTTGCGCAGTCTTATTTGTTATTTATTGCAAGGGAAGTTGGTAATAATACGGGTAAGTTGACTTATGATGATTATGAAAAATATATGTTCAAATATCGTTTCGGGCATTATGATATTGAAAATAAACCTGAATATATAAATAAGGTCAAACTTATGTTAAAAAATGCATTCATCAAGCTGGCTTCGCATGGAGAAGTGTCAGGCGGAGATGATTTAATTGATAAGTCAGACATGTCAGCTTTTGTTTATGCAATTTCAACAAAAGCGCAAAGAGATGAAAACAACAAATTTTCGGGGTTCGCAATTGATGGTATTATTACACCGTTAAATTATTCGGTTGATGAGGCAAATTTGTTTGAACCGGATGATAATTTGTTTTCTTTAAAATTAAGAATCGCATACAAAGTTTTGAATGGCACATTATAGGAGTTAAGAAATGAAAAAGATTATTGCAGTATTTTTTATGCTATTTGCCAGACAGCTCAGAAAGAGGTCACTGTTGTTGATGTCCCGTTTGATTGGTTTGATATATCAGACAAAGAAAAAACTGCAAGGATCAATGATTATTCTGAAATCATATTTGGGGAAAATTCAAAAATTTATTTGTCAAAAGCAGAATTTAATAAAGAACTTTCAAAATATAAAAAAGATAAGGATTTTAAACATCATTATATGCTTGCTAATAACGGCGTAACTGAAGATGAAGATGCAAAGTATAATCCGTTTTATTATAAAAATAATACTCTTGTAATCTATGCAATAATGTATAACAACGATCCTCATCACGCATTGTACTACAATCCTTACGGTAAATTGTTCTATGTAGATATAACATCTGATGAATACCCGAATTTCCCTTATTATTCAATGCAGTATGACAGAAAAGGTAATCTAAAGAGTGCAATTTATTTTGTATCTCACGATATTCAGTATATGTTTAATGCAAAAAAAGAATTTATAGGGATTTGGTACAAAGATAAAATGTATAATACCGAAAATAAACAAATCTCAACCCGTGAGGGCTGGTAAATTTATTTAATATCAACTACGCTGACACCGTCGCCGCCTTCTGTGTCTTCTCCGGGACGAAATTT
>CACXAK010000096.1 GCA_902765655.1 uncultured bacterium
GCCCGACAGACAGCGGGAATATAAGTATTGAAATTCCTGATAAGCATATAAAACCCATGGAAAAATGCATCAGTGCAGAATGTGAACGGCAAGTAAAAAGGGCAATAAGGGGACTGCCCGAGCATTTCAGAGTCGCAATAATACTGAGAGAATTTCAAGGTTTAAGTTACGAAGAAATTGCAAATAATACCAATGCAAGCATTGGTACGGTAAAATCAAGGATTTCCCGTGCAAGAATGAAGCTACATCAGGATTTGAAAAATTATACTATGTAAAGGAGATTTATATGGATAAAAATTTTAATTGTTCCCAGATTGAAGTTTTAATGAGCTATTTCGCACAAGGAAAACTCGCACCATCCCTTATTAAATATATCGAAAACCATATAAACTCATGTCCTGAGTGTAAAAAAAAATTTGAAAAAATTAATAACAGAACTCAATATGGCAATACATTTTATAATAAAAAAGCCAATAATGAAAATATACTAATCGGGAATTTGTCTGCATATATAGATAATGAGCTTGAAACATCTGAAAATGTAAAAATTAAGCGTATGACAATTTCCAACCCGACAGCAAGACAAAAACTGGAATCAATGTACAAATTTCAAAAATTAATGCATTCTGCTTATGAAAAAACAAAAAATGACACAAAAATAGATTACTCCAAAAATATTTTGGCAATGATTAATCAGCATGATGACTACACTACAACTTACTTCCGCAATATTATAATAATGTTTTTACTATTATGTATTGCCATTGTATGTGGTTTTTTATATTTATACTTTTAAATTACCTCTGTTCATAAATGCCTGCATATAAGTATGATGAATAGCAGCCTTTGCTCTGTCCCTTGGCGTTTGCGGATTTTGAATACTCGGACTAGGGTTATTCATTCTGGCAATATTTGTTTGTTGCCTTTCGGCTGCATAACGATTTCTCAATATAGGAGTGATTATATTGCAGGAAATAATAGAACCAATAGTAGTAGCAATAAGCCCCAAGCCATTCTTATGGAGTTCAAAACTTCTCAGAGGGGCACCTTTTAACTTTACATCTTTTAATATATTAAAATCAAATTTACCTATTAAATCTTTAAAACCATTTTTTATCAGATGATTTTTTACATCACTTGGAATCCACTTCCCTGTTTTTGCAAGTTTATCTGCTATACCGGTAAATGAACGGGTTACAAAGTAAAATGACAGAATATTCACACATGCATCCATAAATTCCTGTGGAATAAGGAACATTTTTTGTTCCTTTGAAACCTTGTCATTCATCATAATTGCGGCAATTTGTGCCATTGAAGACATGATCCATCCAATTGTACCTGTATGAATCAGCATTTTGCCTGCATCGGTCTGATACTTTGCGTAAATTTTATCCCAAATTGATAAGGCGGCTTTTGCTTTAGACATTATTCAGCCCCCTTTCCGTTTTTGAATTTTTCAATACTGACACGGGGAATATATGAACTTGTCATAGAATTATTAACAAGATTATTTTTTTCTGCATTTAGAGATAACACGGGTTTGGCAATCTCTTTATCAAGTTTATTTTTTTCATGTTCGTTTATTCTTTTTACGAAATGATTTGTCAGATATTTAGTTAATGGTGCATCTATCGCAAAATTTGTAAACAACATAATCCCAAGGGATAAGAATGTACCTATTGTAAATTTATGTTGTTGTAAACCTTTAACTGTCGTATGCGCAATACCTTTCGGGAAAAAGAATGATTCTATCGCTTTCTCTGCTTTTATTGGGTTCTGCGTGAATTTTTCTACGGCTTTAATTGCATAATATCTGACCAAAAAACCTGTAGTCGTACCTGCAATAATCTTAGCGGTTGTTCTTGCTGCAGAAACTTTTCGTGTTTCTTCATCAACTCTTTTGTTGTACAAATCTATAAACGGCTGGCTCATTAATGCCGTAGCCCCTAATATCACCCTGTTTTGCGGAGAAGATATGTGTTGTCCCGCCCATTTAATTCCGTTTAATACTTTCCCTTTTTTTAATTCCATGGACGGCAAACTGTCGAAGACCCACTTTGCGGTTCTCCGAGCAAAACTTGAAAAAGGTTTTACACTAAGGTTAGACATACACACATTCACCCACTATATAAAAAATTTTATGGGCTAATAATTGCCATGATTATTGTTGAGGATTTACAAAATTTTACAATTATAAAATTGCACCTTTTGGCACAACAGTAACTCCGCCTTCAGATACATGGAAACCACGTTTTAAATCTTCTTCTTTATTAAAACCAATCTTTGTATGCGGCGGAATAATAACATTTTTATCAATAATTGCCTTTTTAATTTGTGAATATCTGCCGACTTCGACATTCTCCATCAAAATACTGTCTACTACACTTGAATAACTGTTAATTCTTACTTTCGGCGATAATACACAGTGAGAAAGGCCGCCTCCGGAAATTATACATCCTTCCGATACCATTGAATTAGTTGCCATACCGACTCTGTCGCCCTCTTCCCAAACAAATTTTGCAGGCGGGTAGTTATAATTAAAGGTTCTCAAAGGCCATTCTTTTGAATATAAATTCAACTCCGGATTATAAGACAATAAATCCATATTTGCCTGCCAATATGCATCAATACTTCCTACATCCTTCCAATAACCCTGTTCTGCCTTTGTCATTCCCGGGAAGGAATTTTGAGCAAAATTATATACATAAATATTTTTTCCCTCTGATAATAACATCGGTATTACATTTTTACCAAAATCATGAGAAGAATCTTGTTTTTGAGCATCTCTGTTTAATGCATCAAGCAAAATTTCCTTATCGAAAATATAATTTCCCATAGATGCAAGACACATATTTGGATTCCCGGGAATAGATTTTGGCTTGTAATTTGGCTTTTCTACAAAATTTATTAAACGCCAATTATCATCAACTTCCATAATACCGAACTCAGAAGCTTCCTCAATCGGAATCGGGATACCCGAAATTGATAAATCAGCACTATTTTCTTTGTGAAAATCGAGCATTTGATCTACATGCATTTTATATATGTGATCTCCCCCAAATATACAAACATAACGGGGGTCTTCATCGGTTATGTGAAAAATATTTTGATAAATTGCATCCGCAGTGCCTTTATACCAGTCATTGCCCGTTCTCATCTGAGCTGGCGCAAGGTCTACATATTGATTTAAAAACGGGGATAATGTCCAGCCCCTTGTGATATGCTTATTGAGGGAATCTGATTTATACTGAGTCAAAACTTTTATTTTAAAAAATCCGGAATTTATAAAATTATTAAGTACGAAATCAATAATTCTGTATCTGCCGCCGAACGGAACAGCAGGTTTAGCTCTGTCTTTTGTTAAAGGATAAAGTCTTTTCCCTTCACCGCCTGCCAAAATCATAACCAATGCATTGTCAATACTCATATATAAACCTCTCTAAAATACGATTTTATTGTATAACAAATTTAAAAAAACGTCATTAATACAAAATAATTAATTTTATTTTTTATTTAAAACATCTCCTCCAAATGGAGGATTTTTTATAAAATATTAAAGTTTTTATATTTTATGGCCGTAAATATACACAGAAGGTTCATGACAATGCCGGAATAACGAATCCGGACACAATGAGGAAATATTATGAGTAAAGAAGAGAAAAAGCAGTCAGGAGTTTCAATATTCGGTCAATCTGATTTTATGATAGATGCGGACCCTATTGAAGAAATGTTTGCTTTGAACTTAGGCGATTTTTTAAGTGAAAGCTTGATATCTGAGGATCTTGCAAAAAAAATCAGCGTAAAATCAAATAAAAAAGAACGGCTTATTAACCAGTTAAAGGAATTGATAGATTTATATTCATCAAAAAACACTCTTTGTGTACTTGATTTTGACAATAAAGAAGAAATTGCGATTTACACATCCATTGCAAAATCTATTGTACAAATGCTTGAAGTCGAAGAATGCAGAATATTCTTTGAAAAAGACTCTAAATATAATCTTACCGGGAATTCGGGAAGTGATAATGCAGATTTCAGATTTAATTCCGAAGAACTTATTCACAATGAAACAATTGAAAAAGATGAATATATTTGCATACCTATAAGAAATTCAATAACACCAATCGGGGCTATTGAAATAAAAATTTCAAAAAAACTTGATGATGATTTTCTTGATGTTGTTTTGAGTATTGCAAACCTTTTGGGTACAACAATTACACTTCAAAAAGTTATTGAAGATACTCACAATGAAATAGATAACGATAACTCCTCAGAGTTTGATTTGAAAAAATTGAGAGGTGATTTGACAGCATTAATCGGTGATTTGTGCGATTATCAGCAGAGTTTTGTTGAGTCACTTGCAACAGCTGTTGACAGAAAAGGGCAATATACTGTCGCACATTCACGCAACAGTGCAAAATTGTCAAGAAATATCTGCTCAAAATTAGGTTTGAATGAAAAAACAACAGATTTAATTTATTATGCTGCCTTATTGCAAAATATAGGTAAAATAACTTTACCTGAAAAACTTTTTGCAACAAACGGCAAATTATCATCTGACGAACTGAATAAGATTAAAAACCATACAAATATCGGGGTTAACCTGCTGATGAATATTAACTTCTTATCAGAAGTTGTTCCGTATATTACTTATCAAACCGAACGAGTAGACGGCAGCGGAACTCCTGAGGGCTTGAAAGGACAATCAATTCCGTTGGGTTCGAGGATAATTGCAGTATCAGACGCATATTGTGCAATGACATCAGACAGACCATACCGCAAGGCAATGGATAGCGAAAAAGCACTTTCAATAATGAAAGAAGAAGCCGGCAAAAAATGGGATGAAGATGTTATTAATGCTTTAATTCAGGCAGTAAAATAAATACACATAAAACATATTATAAGTATATTATGTTCATTTCTTTTCTTTTGTTTGCGGAGCAAAAGAAAAGAAATGAACCAAAGAAAAGAAAACTTCGCAGATTACAATATCGCCTGCGGCGACATAAGACTGCTTACGCAGTAATATATGGTTTTGCCTTTTAGGCAAAAATCTCCTAGCGCTGCTAAAACTACGCAGCGCACTTGGAAAGTTTTTATCAAAGGCGCCGTTATTTAGGCGTCTGATTGAT
>CACXAK010000097.1 GCA_902765655.1 uncultured bacterium
ACACAGGGTACTGTTATAAATAATGCAGCATTGACAAACAGTAACGATTTAATTGCCGCTGTAACAAATAACGGAAATATTACATCAAATGCAAATAATATCAAAGGAGTCGTAACAAACGGAAATGATGGCAACTTGATATTTACAGGCGGTTCAACTACTTATGATGTTGGTGGTACGGGTAAAGTAACTATTCAAAATGAAGTTACGTTAAATAATTCAACCGGAACAAATGCGGTTCAGCTAGATGACGGATCAACATTAAAAATCAGAAACAATGGTAATGTGTCAAATAACAGTAGTTTGATTGCAAAAGGCGGTACAATAGACTTTGCTAACGGGAATATTGGTTCAACTACAAATTTAGGTAATGTAAATATAGAAAATGCTAATTTAAATATTGCAATTGATGCTGATTTATCAGGAACACCAAAGGCGGATAAATTTAGAGCAAATTCTGTATCTGCTGGATCTTCAACAAATCAGATATTAATAAGTTCAATTAATTTGCTTCATAAAGCAACCGGTGAAGTGCCTGTTGACGTAACCGTGGCAGAAGATTCAATAAAGAATTATGTAGATTTAGCAGCCGGCGCGAGATCTGCTTCTGCTGAAGGTGAAAGCTATATGGTAAGTTATGCCAAATCTAGTGGCGCATTAAACTTCAGTTATAGCGGATTATATGTTGCAGTAAAATCAACATCACCTTCGAGAATTTACAGTATGGGTAAAGACGAGGATATTGCCCAGGATTTAGGTGATATGGGCGGACCTGCAACGGGTGATAACAAAGTTATGAAGGTATAAATGTCGGCGAAGATCAGACATTGTATGTAAATGAAGTCGGTTCTTTGAATGAAGATGGCAGTGTAAAAACATCTTATAATGGTTTCGACACAGCAATCAATGTGGCAGAGGATGGTCATTTAACTGTTGAGGATTCCGTATTTAACGGTAATACAACCGATGTTAATAATAACGGTGAATTTACGCTCAAGGGTAATAACACATTTAATGACAAAATTACATCTTCTGAGAATAAAGGTTCAATGATTGTTAATGATGGTACGACCAACTTTAATGATAAAGTTACTCAAAAAGATATTGAAGTAAAGGACGGTGCTGCCGCAAACTTTAACGATAATGTAACGGCTGATATTTCAAATGCAGGTGATGTAACTAATACCAAAACATTGACAGGAAATGTAGCATCAAATAGCGGAACATTCAATAATCAGGGTGGAAAAGTTACCGGAGATGTAACAACATCCGGCTCATTTGATAACTCAAATAATGGTGTAGTGAGCGGGAATGTTAATATTACAGATGGTACATTCAATAATGAAGTCGGTAAAATCGTCGGAACGGTTACAAACGCAGGAACTTTGGATACAAACTTGAATAACATTGGTGGTGCTATTGAAAATAACGGCACAATGAATGTTAGTGGCGGAACTGTTTTGAATGATATTACGGGTACCGGTACAACGAATGTAAATGATAACATAGTTAATACCAAAGATATTATTCAGGATTCAATCAATGTTGCCGCAGATAAGAGAATTGCCAATACTGGTGACATTACTGTAAATGATACTTTGGATAATAAAGGTGATATTGTTGGAACAGGTTCATTGAATCTTGGTGCAGGTGCGGTTGCCGATAATACAAACGGTAATATTAATCAAGATTCAATCACTCTTGCAGATAGTGCAAAAATTACTACAAATGCAGATAACTTTAATGCAACTAATGGAATCAGCAATGATGGTGAAATTACTTATACCGGCGGTATGATAAGAAGTGATATCTCAGGAGCTTCAAGTGGGGTTGTTAATCTTGGAGATGACCCGACATCATCAACCAACGTGGATACACCTTTGAATTCTGTAATTAGTGGGAATACTATTAATCTTAATAATGCTAATCTTACATTCGGACCGAATGCTGATATATCAAATGCAGCTGTATTAAATGTCAATGCAGGTGCAATAAATGTTATGGATGGCAAGATAACACCTACAAATATTGGCAATGTTAACTTAAATGGCAAATCTAATCTTGAATTAGACTTCAATTTAAGTGATATGACATCAGATACATTTATTGCCAATGTTACTAACAACGGCGGAATATTCAATGTAGATAAATTGAATGTTCAGGGTACGACACTGAAAGATAATATTAAGATTCATCTTGGAGATTCAACAAATCTAGGTGTGGATAATGTTACTTCAAATACATTTGATTTGCCGTCTATACTTACTCCGGTAAGAAAAATTGCCGGTCGTGTTGAAGACGGATACTTGATTTATGCTCCGACAGGAAATCGCTATGAAGATTTCAACCCTGCAGCTTTGGCAACACCTGTTGCAGTCCAGTTTGGCGGATATTTAAGTCAGTTAAATTCTTATGATGAAGCATTCAGAAATCTTGATATGAAGATGCTTATGAATCAGCAGGAAAGAAATGCATGGAAGCTTCAGAATAAATATGCTTCTGCAAACGGACCACAAGTATTCAGCCCGTTATACTTACCTGAAAAAGACAAAGCTCTGTGGGCAAGACCTTATGCGGTATTTGAAAACGTTTCATTAAGTAACGGACCTAATGTAAATAATATTATGTATGGCACTTTCTTCGGTGGTGACAGCGAAATGAAAGAACTAAAACATGGCTGGGATTATCAATGGAGTGCATACATTGGTTACAATGGTTCTCATCAATGGTATGACAGCGTTGATATTTACCAAAATGGCGGTAATATCGGCGTAACAGGTGCATGGTTTAAAGGTAATTTCTTCACCGCTCTTACTGCAAACGTTGGTGCAAGTATCGCAAATGAATCTACGATGTTTGGAACGGATGATGTTCCTATGATTAGCGGTGGTGTTGCATCTAAGACAGGTTATAACATTGAACTTGCTAAAGGCAAATTCATTATTCAGCCAAATTACCTGATGAGTTATACATTTGTTCAGTCAATGAATTATCAGTCTAAATCAGGTGCACATATTAATGGCAGATCATTAAATGGTATCCAAATTGCTCCGGGCATTAAATTCATCGGTAATTTAAAAGGCGGTTGGCAACCTTATGCAAGTATCAGAATGGTATGGAATACTATTGATAAAACAAGATACACTGCAGAAAATATTGCATTGCCTGAGTTAACTATTGATCCTTATATTCAATACGGTTTAGGTGTACAAAAACGCTGGGGTGACAGATTTACAGGATTCTTCCAGGCAATGGCAAGAAGCGGCGGAAGAAACGGTGTTGCATTATCTGCCGGATTCAGATGGGCAATTGGTAAAGATTACCACGATTATCCGCAAAATACTAAACTTAATTCTTCTGAACAAACACAAAAACCTGCAACTGTTATCAAAACAACAGAACAAAAGCCGGTAACAATAAATAAAACAGAGCAAAAGCCTGTTGATAAAAAACAGGTAAAAGAAGTTAAGCCGGTAAAACAAACCGTTGACAAAGTTCAGCCAAAAGTTCAGCCGGTACAAATTCCTGCTGCTCAGAAAACAACTAAACCTGTTAAATCTAACGAAGTTAAAGTAAAAGAAGTTAAGCCGGCGGCAAAAGAAGTAAAAGAAATAACTCAAAAAACAAATCAGCAATCTTCGGCTAAAAAGACTACGGGTTTCTTTGGTTCATTGTTTGCACCAAAAGCTCCTGTAGCACAAACTCAAAAGCAAGGTGAAAAGAAAGTTATAAAAGAATTAACAGGTGATGAAAAGAAACATCTTGAGCACACGACAAGAACGAAGATGAACGCGGTTATAACTAAAGATGGTATTCCTGCAGATAAAGAAGTCAAGGTTAAGGAAGTAAAACCTGTGGCTGAAAAAGTTCAGAAACCTGTAAAGGCAAAAGAATTGAAGCCTGTAAAAGAAACAGTTAAAAAACTTCCTAAACAGACCATAGAAAAACCGACCAAAGAAGTTAAACCTGCAAAGGTTAAAGAAGCTAAAGTTAAAGAAGTAAAACCTGTGGCTGAAAAAGTTCAAAAACCTGTAAAGGCAAAAGAATTAAAACCGACAAAAGAATCAGTTAAAAAACTTCCTAAGCAGGCAGTAGAAAAACCGACCAAAGAAGTTAAACCTGCAAAGGTTAAAGAAGTTAAAGTAAAAGAAGTAAAACCTGCAAAGGTTAAAGAAGTTAAAGTAAAAGAAGTAAAACCTGAAAAAGTAAAAAATATTCAGAATCAGGAAGAATATATCAGTACACCTGATCAAAACATTCAAGCTGCTCCCGGAGATAGAAAAATTATCAGACAATTATCAGATGATGAAATGAAGCATCTCGATTATACTACAAGAACCAAAATGAACGGATTAATTAATAAATTCTAGAAAAACATAACAAAAATAACAATAAAACAATAATAATTGTTTTAACAAAATAGATCTTAAAAAAGCGGGTTTTTAAAACCCGCTTTAAACTTTTACATAAGACCTAAAACCTTTTTGTACCATGAGAATGATTCTAACTCAGTCCCATTGAAGGTTGTTTTTGCGCACTGATGCTTTAAATAATCTTCAAACTCATCAGCAAACGGTGATTTAATCTTTTTTACTTCCTTTTCCGTTGTTACTGTTGCCATAAAACACTCCTTTACACATTTTAGGTCTTTACAGACCTCCCTATATGCAATTAATTATAACATATAGTTTGTACCTTTTAAAGCTATAAAACATGACAATCTTTTTTTTTGCTATTATTAAAGGATTTCGAGTGTAAATTTTTGTAAACATATTTTGTTTTTATAATTATTCACACACAAGATTAAAATTTTGGCAAAATTTTAAATTTTTATGATATAATTTTTTTATGATATTAATTGGTGAAAACATACATATAATCTCAAAAAGCACCCGTGCGGCATTGGAGAATAGGGACGATAATTTTGTAAAAAATTTGATAAAAATTATGCAAAATTGCGATTGTATTGATCTTAATGTTGGACCGGCAAAGGGGAAACTTGACAACATTTTTGAATGGCTTGTTCCCTTTGCAGTTGACAAAAGCATATCGTTTGACACTTCAAATATTGATGCGATAGAAGCCGGACTCAGTATTGTTGCCCATCCGGAAAAATGTTTTATAAACAGTACAAATGCTGATGAGGACAAACTTGAAAGAGTTACGGATTTGGCTGTTCGTTTTGGTTGCAATGTTATTGCTTTGTCGATGTCAAAAGATACAGGGATTCCAAAAACAGCTGATGAACGCATGGAATTGATTTTTAGGATGTATGAAAAATTTATGGAAAAAGGGATTGAATCAGAAAAAATATTTTTTGATCCATTAATTCTTCCTATAGGGGTTGATCAATATCAGGCATGTGAGATTATAAATACAATTAAGATTATTAAAGAAAGTTTTGAGCCAAAAGTTAATACAATAGTTGGATTATCAAATATCTCAAACGGGTTGTCTTTTGACATCCGCCGGCTTATTAACCGTGTGTTTGCGGTTATGCTTTTTGGTGCAGGTCTTAATAGTGCGATTATAGATGCTAATGATAGTGAATTAATAAGAATTTTTAAAATGCTTGAATGTAACAATCCGCAAAATGAAATTGACAAACTGTACATAAATATCTCAAATATGATACAATGTTTTGGTGATGTAGAAGATATTGTTTAGAAAACCTTAAAAATTTTATCGGGACAGGAAGTGTTTACAAACAGTTATATGCAGTTATAGAGTGTAAAAATGGACATAAGAAAAAATTTATTAACGGCTTTTTTGGTATCAGGTTTAAGTATAGCAGGTATTCCGGCATATTCTTATATGTCGCCTGAAGCAAGTACATTATATCAGGAGGCATGCTCTGCTGAGCATCAGCAAGATTTAAAAGGTGCAATTTCCAAACTTGAACAAGCAATTGCTGTTTCAGGCGGTGATGCAATGCTTTATACAAAACTTGCGGGAATTTATTCCGAAATTGACGAATTTGATAAAGCGCTCGAAAATTATAACAAGGTCATTAAAATCAATCCTGATGATGCTTTTATTTACATAAGTATAGGCAGTATTTATGAAAGTCAGGCGAAATACAAGGAAGCATTAGAGGCATATAATAAAGCACTTGATCTGTTTCCGGAGTACAAATATAACTATTTTAATCTCGGGAATGTGAATTATCAGCTTAAAAATTATAAAGAAGCAATTAAGGATTATAATTTGTTTCTTGAAACGTATTCAGGTCATATTGAAGCCAGAGAAAATCTCGCAGCTTCATATCTTGCAATAAAAGATTATGAAAATTCAGAGGCGCAGTACAAAATTATATATGACAAAAATCCTGATAATTTCAAACATTTTTATGAATATGGGATTTCATTACTGAATACAAATGATTCTGAAAAAGCATCTCAGTTTTTGGAGAAAGCTATTGAACTTGATGCTGAAAATTATTCTGCGCATCTTGGTTTGGCTCAGGCATATCAGGACTTGGGTAAAAATGATATGTCATACGAACAATATCAGCTT
>CACXAK010000098.1 GCA_902765655.1 uncultured bacterium
TGAATGTGCTTTATCTGCAACTTTGTCCGCCAAACCTACAGTTAACCCGAATGCTAAAATAAGACCGATTATCTGTCCAAATACGGGGAATAACATGTACAATATAAATTTATCAATATTTGAAAAATATATTTTAAGACCATCAAAAATAACAAACCAGATGCTGTTTTTAATCTTTTCTTTCGCCATGCATCCTCCTTTATAATATAATTTTATTATAAATAGAGGTAAATTGAAATAATATGGCAACGAATTATAAAGAACTTATTGCAAATTTTACAAAAAGTGATTATGAGAATAACCTTGTTAATCTGCATATTCATACTACATATTCAGATGGGAATGGTGAATACAGAGATATTGTTACTCAGGCAAAAGAAAAAGGGTATAAAAATATAGCAATAACTGATCATAATACTGTTCAGGGGCATATTGATAATTCTGATTTGTCCGGGTTTGTAATTCCGGCAGTTGAATTTGATGTTTGGTATAAATATGTATTTTTGCATCTTATAGCTTACGGACTTGATGTAAATGCGCTTTGTATGCAAAAGTTTTACGCAAAGAATAAGGCAGAAACAGAAAAAGACATTATAAGAATTTTACCCAAACGTAACATTAAAGAGCTTATTTTTTCGATTCACAATGCCGGAGGAATTGCTGTAATTGCACATCCTGCCTGTTGCTGGGCTTTGAATATGGAAAAATTTATAAAAGATTTAAAAGATCTTGGTCTAGACGGTATAGAAATACATTATCCGTATCCAAGATGGCGCAAGTATATGAAATTTGTACCTGTTGAGGAATTAGAACAAATTGCTGATAAATACGGACTTATTAAAACAGGCGGAACCGATTTGCACGACACCCTCCTCTAATGTTGATAATAATTATCAAAGCAGTTGGTTAAATTCTTGGACTTTTTCTTCCAGAGTTCTTTGTCCTTTTGGAGGTGTATTTTTCCCAATCAGTTTGTCATAAATATCGTTAGCAGAAATTTCTTTTATCTTCTCAGATAAAAAATCTCCGATTTTTTTAAAATTGCCATTTTTGTTAAATAGCAGCAAATGAGTCCGCGAGGGAATATATTCATTTGATTGTAAATCCAAATTCGCAGGAATTTCACGGACATACAAATCTTCTCCCATCATATGAAGTTTTTTTGTTAAATTCAGAATTTCAATGTTATTAACTACTTCTTCCATTGTTTTTTGGCACATATCAGGATCAATTTTTAGTGCTGTAAAATTTTGTCGAAAATTTGATTTTTGTGAAATTTCCATAAAAACTCCTTTTGTTTATGCTTTTAATTAAAACGTAAAAAGAAATTTTTTTGCGGAATTTTATAAATATTATCCTGAATGTTTTTTATTATGGATAATGGATGAAATAAGTGATGCAACAATAAATACAAGCCCAATTAAACCTGTGATTACTTCGGGTACTTCTTTAACCGTTGTAATAAGCATTATTATTGCCAAAGCCCCAATTGCCCAGTGAGCACCGTGTTCTAAATATCTGAATTTTGCAAGTGTTTTGGTTTCAACTATAAGCAACGTCAATGAACGGACAAACATTGCACCGATACCAAGGCCAATGGCTATTATTATTACATCATTACTCAATGCAAATGCCCCTAAAACACCATCTAATGAGAAAGATGCATCAATTAGTTCGAGGTATAAGAAACTTACAAAGCCGGTGCATGCAACTGCATTTGTTGCGCATTTTGCCATTCTTTCCTGATCGTGTTTCTCAAGAAAATGGGAAATCCCGTCAATTGCAAGATAGGTTATTATGCCGGTAATTCCCGCAATTAAGACAGAAACTTTTTGTTCGTCAGGAATAAAATTATTCAAAATAATTAACACAATCAAAGATATAACTATTTCGATTCCACGTATTCTGTCAAGATATGATATTGGAGCTTCAATGCAGCTAATCCAGTGAACATCTTTTTCGTGATTGAAAAAGTAGTTTAAAAACAGCATTATTAAGAATATTCCGCCAAATGTTACTATCGGGGCGTGTGAAAGTTCAAGGTAGTGCGCATATTTCATTGAATCCGTTATTGCAATATTTGTTACAGTTAAAATATCAAGATGTGCAAAAATTGAAACGACTAAAATCGGGAACAAAAAACGCATACCAAATACAGCAATAGCAATACCCCATGTCAAAAATCTTTTTTGCCATATTTTTGACATGTGCTCAAGCTTCATTGCGTTAACAACGGCGTTATCAAATGATAAGCTAATTTCAAGAATTGCTAAAATTCCTGCAATAAATACAGCCATCAATCCGCTGCCGGGTTTTACATGTTCACCCCAAAAGTAAGCTCCGCAAATCCCGCAAACAGTTACTATTATTGAATCAATAAAATATTTAATCATACTTCCTCTTCTTATTTAGGCATAGTTAAGGCGGGATTGCTTTCCCGCCCTATAAACTTTATAACAATTATTTGTTAATATCACTTGAACTTGGTACATAATATTGGAATGTATCAGGTCCGTTTTCAGGGAATACTAACAAAAACGGTTGGTTTTGTCTGATAATCCCATTGCCGCCCTTATAGTAAGCTGCAAATTCTTTTTTTATAGGAACTTGTTCTTCTTGGAAGTTCACAAATGCAATTGGTGTAAATGCAAATGAACCATCTTGAGTTTGTGCAACTTTACCTGCAACCTGATAGCCCTGGAAAAGCATTACATCATAATCAAGACGTGTATTAGCGTTCATCTGAACGTGTAAAATTTGCGGGGGATTAGTAGTGTTAAAGTCTTCCAATGCAGAGACCTGAACTGTTTTTGCCTGGACTGCTCCTGCTGTTGTAAATGCAAGAACCAAACCAACTACTGCACTTAATAATTTTTTCATTTTATATTACTCCTTTACTTTATTTTATTTATTTTTTGAGAATATGTAAATCCTCAAGGATATATTAGCAGAATTTTTTAAAATTGGCAAGATATTACTCTTTATTCAAATATTTTTTTAAATATTTTCCTGTATATGATTGCTTACACTCCATTATATCTTTTGGAGTCCCTTCTGCGACAATATTCCCACCTTCTACTCCGCCTTCGGGACCTAAATCAATGATATGGTCTGCTATTTTTATTAAATCAAGATTGTGTTCAATCATCAGTATTGTATTCCCCTGATCTGCAAGAGCGTGAAGAATCTTCGCGAGTTTGTCTAAATCATACCAATGTAAACCGACAGATGGTTCATCAAGTAAATAAAGCGTTTTACCTGTTGAACGCTTGTTAAGTTCAGATGCTAGCTTAATTCTTTGAGCTTCCCCGCCTGAAAGGGTAGTTGAACTTTGACCTAATTTCATATAATCAAGGCCTACATCATTAAGTGTTTGCAGTTTTCTCTGAATTGATGGGATATTTTCAAAAAATTCCAGCGCTTCTTTTATACTCATATCAAGGACATCAGAAATAGTTTTCCCTTTGTATTTTACTTCGAGTGTTTCTCTGTTATAGCGTTTACCTTTGCAGACATCACATTTTACATAAACATCTGATAAAAAGTTCATTTCAATTTTGACAAGCCCATCCCCTTTGCATGCTTCACATCTGCCGCCTTTTACGTTGAAACTAAACCTGCCGGGTTTATACCCGCGTACTTTTGCCTCATTTGTTTTAGCATACAAATCACGTATGTGCGAAAATACATCAGTATAAGTCGCCGGATTTGAACGCGGAGTTCTTCCTATTGGTGATTGGTCAATATTGATTACTTTATCTATGTTTTCAAAACCAAGTATATCGTCAATTCCCTGCGGTTTTGGTTTATTTCGTCTGAGTTTATGAATAGCAAATTCGTATAATAAATCCTGCATTAAAGAGGATTTGCCGCTGCCTGAAACCCCTGTTAATACAACAATTTTACCAAGCGGAATATTTACATTAATATTTTTTAAATTGTTTAAATGTGCATTTTTAATTTGCAGATAATTCCCATTCCCTTCTCTTAGTTTTTTAGGGACGGGTATTTCTTTTTCGCCGCTAAGGTATTTACCTGTAATTGAATTTTTAGCTGCAATAATATTTTCTACAGATCCTTGCGCAATAATTTTTCCTCCTGCGGCGCCTGCTTTGGGTCCTATGTCTACAATATAATCGGCATTTCTTATTGTGTCTTCGTCATGTTCAACTACAATCAATGTATTCCCCAAATTTCTTAATTTAAACAGTGTTTTAATAAGCATATCGTTATCTCTTTGGTGCAGACCGATTGACGGTTCATCCAGAACATACAAAACACCGCTTAAGCCGCTGCCAATTTGAGATGCAAGCCGTATTCTTTGAGCTTCTCCGCCTGATAATGACCCTGCCATTCTGGCGAGGTTTAGGTAGTGCAGACCAACGTCAATAAGGAATTTTAGTCGTGCTCTTATTTCATCAAGTATTTGTTTTGCAATTTTTAATTGATGTTCTGACAGATCTAAATACAGATCTGTTATAAATTTAAATTCATCATCTATTGATAATGTTGTAAATTCATAAATATTCAAATTCTTAATTTTGACAGCAAGAGGAAATGGCTTTAATCTTGCGCCGTGGCATTCCGGACAAGGTTTTGCAACCATAAACGGTTCAATCTCTTCTCTCCAGTACTCGCCATTTGTATCGTTATATCTTTTTTCTAAAAATGGAATTACTCCGACAAACGGAATATTTCGTGTCACATACCTGCTTGTGCCAAAATCTTTAATTCTCATTTTTATCGGTTCATCAGAACCATATAAAATAATATCTTTATGCTTTTGCGGAAGCTTTTCAAACGGTTTGTCCATATCAATGTTGTATGCTTCGCAAACGGAAGACAGCATATCTTTATAATATGTTGTCGCCGGTCTGTCCCAGGCATAGATGGCATTATCGTTAATTGATTTTGTTTTATCAGGTACTACAAGGTCTGGATCTATTATAAAATCCGCACCAAGCCCGCCGCATCGTTCGCAAGCCCCGTATGGAGCGTTAAACGAAA
>CACXAK010000099.1 GCA_902765655.1 uncultured bacterium
TTGAAGAGCATGAACCTGAAACGTTCTGTACTTGGAGTTCTTATTGCCACTCTTGTCGGTTGCAGCGTTCAGCCGATTAATATGTGGCTTACAAAACGTAAAACAGGCGGAGACGGATTCGTTGGTGGCGGCAAAAAAGATGATTCCGTTAAATTTAAAATAGAAAAAGCGTTAACTGCCGCAGTATTCGGAGCCGGCGTTATTGCGACAATCGGAAACCCGCGGAACTTATTAAAGAATCTCCAGTTTAAAGGTTTCACTCCTACAATTAATCAGTTGAAGTTTATTTACGGTACAACAATTATGTCAAGATTCCTGGCTGCCCGTAATGAAAATGAATTAAAAGAATCATCAACTAAAGATATTCTTGGCTTTGTAAACTGGCTCATCTTGGGTAATTTCGTCCAAAAACTTGTTGCTCAAAGCTTTGACAAATCACTAATTAAACAGGAACAAAAAGGCGGAATACTGAACTGGATCAGAACATCATCACTCAAAACAAGAGATGAAGTCCTGCACCAAGCTTTGGGAGAAAAAGCATTTAAAGATGGCAAAGCTTTGAAATTCGGAGAAATGATAAAAGCCATCGGTGACAACAAAGCAGCTAAAAAGCAGCTAGGAATACTTACTTTAGCTCAACTTGCAGGTTACATCTATTCAGGTGTAGTCTTAGGTGTAGGAATACCAAAATTAAATATATATCTGACTAAACGCAGAATGGCAAAACAAGAAGCCCGAGCAGCAAAAGAACAACAGCCGGCTGCAGTTAATGATGACAAAATGCTTTCTCCTGAAAACAGAGAATTTTTAAATCAGAAAAATTTTACCGGTAAAGATTCTTTCTCTTTGGTAAAAGATCATAATATGAATAAACAAGTTGCATAGGACACAGCTCTCACTACGTTCGTAGTTCTGCAAAATCCGCTACGCATTTTGCATTAAACGCCACCGCTCAAAACAAAATCGAAAATATTCATTTTACGATTATTGTTTTTCGTCTCTCGCTTCGCTCGTGGCTCTGCAAAATGCTAAAAAAAAACCTGATTTCAGATGAAATCAGGGATAAAATTGTAGGGGAAAAATTAAATTGGAATTAATATAAAAAATATACTTGTTATGCGATATGCAGCAACGATTTGTTATATGCTGCGATAAAATTCATTTGCTCAAACAATAAATCGGAACGGTCAACAAATGGCTGCGGCTGAACGGCAACTGTTGTTGTTACCTGATCTTTGTATATGTCTTGTAATTTTGAATCAATCTTTTTTAAATTTTTTAAAGCCATAATTTTTGACCTCTTCTTATTATCTCTCTCTTGTATATATAAAGTATATACTCAGACTCAAATTTCACATTATTTTATTTTTGTTACAATTCTTAATAATAGGACTAAAATAAGAATATTTTGGCAAATTTGCACAGCAAATTGTTTTTATTAATATATACATGTAAGGGAAAAAAGGAAGTAGAATGTCTGATCAAGGATTGAATTTATACAATAATTCTCTAAATAAACGCCCGAATTTTACGGCACAACCTCCCACAATGCAAGGAGGCAATGAAACGATACAGCAGGCAACACAAGCTTCAGGTGCAGGTTATGTTAATAATCGTTTGAATGCTTCAAAAGATGCAGATCCCATGACAACATTAGGTTTAACTACCGCAATCGGTTATGGTATCGGGCAAGGAATGGATTATTTTGGGCCTAAATGCGAAGGAAAATACGAGCAAACTATCCTTGGCAAACTTGGTGCATTTGGAGATAAACTTGCAAAAACCAAAGTTGGGGCATTCATTGAACGTCAATTAGACAAAGCAAGTGTAAAATGGGAACAATTATCGCATAAGAGTCGTATTGTATACACATTGAGAAATCATTCAACACGTCCTGAATGGCAATTTGCAAAAATGCCATTCTACGGATTGCACGGTTTTCTGTCAATGGATACACATACTATATTAGAAAATTATACAAAACCAATATCAAATATTGAAAACAAATTACTGGGCTTTATCCCACGACCGAATAAAAATGATTTTAGCAAACTTGAACAATATGGGATGACCGAAGAATCAATTAAGAATTTCAAAAATACTCTTAGCGGCAAGCCATTCCTTGAACAGGCAAAGGCATTACAAATAAAAGAGCTTGAACTTTTAGGAGCTGCTAATATTGATACAACAAAAACTCTGGAAGAACTTCAAAACGCAGCAAAAGAACTCAAAATAACAAAAAAACTCGGATTTAATTCTGTTGCAGAGTTTGAAAAAGTAATGAAGAATGTTGTAGAACATCCTAAAGAAATTATGGCCGCTTTTGAAAGAGCAACCGCAAACGGTCAGGATTTGCATATTTCAATTAACCGCGGAACAGGTTCCGGTTTCATGGGAAAACTAAAATCTCATTTTATGGGACGAAAAGTAAGTATCAGTGAATACCTTAACAAATACAAAGCAACTTTAGGCAAAGGCAACTCAACCCGCCTTGGCAGAGCATTACCAAAGGCATTAGGATGGCTTGTTGAAGGTTGTACAAACAGATTCGCAGGCGGCAAACTTGCTCCGTTTATGCAGGCATTCATCTTTGCAGATATGGCATATCACACAGCCAAAGCCCCTAAAGGTGAACATGGCAAAACACTTGCCGAAAGATTTGTAAACGACTTTTCATACTTTGTTGCAATGACTTTGGGCCTGATGGGTATTCACAAAATCGGCGGCGGGAAGTATATCGGAACAGATGCAGCAGGCAGAGAAGCATACCGTGCAGCATTAGAAATACATAAAGCAAGAAATAAGGCAGGGGAATTTTTAACGAAACAAGCATTCAAAGACAGCTTGAAAAGCGTAAATGCACACCTCAACGTTGACGGATTAAAATGGTACCAAAAAATTTGGCAAAAAGCAGGAAGATTTATAAATATAGGTAACGAGCACGGCGGAGTTTGGAATAATCCGAACGCAAAAGTTATGAATTTTGTGAGAAAAATTGCAAGTAAAAACCTGATAGGCGTACCTTTGAGAATCTGGCTTGCGATGGCTGTTGTAACACCGATTTTCGTAAAAGCAACAACAAAAATTGCACATTTAATCTTTGGACGCCCGACTCATTCGGTTCTTGATGAAGATGAAGAAGAAAATAACGAAGTTCAAAATCAAGACCAAATAAATCAACCGCAAAATCAATCACAAACTGCAGACAAAGATCCAAATCATTTACCGGATTCAAATTTAATTAAACAAACATTAAACGGACAATATAACAACCAACCTCAACAGCCGAACACAGTTGAAACAACAAAAACTGCTGACGGCAAATTACAGGAACCGGTAAGAACATATATTCCATCTCCTGTCAGTATGGTTAATCAGGGACTTGATCCATCAAAAGCTGATATAGCACTTGCCCGTGCAGATGCAGCAGAACAACAAATTGCAGATATTATGGCATCTGTCAGAAAATCGTAAACAGTTTTACAGACAATTAAAACTCCGATATAATAAAAATATATCGGAGTTTTTTTATGAGCGAACTGGAGATTAAAAGAGTAATTGGTTTGATGTCAGGAACATCCTGCGACAGCATAGATGCAGGACTGTGCGAAGTTTATCCTGATATGAGCGTAAAACTCATTAAAGGGATAAATTATAAATATCCGCCGCATATAAGAGAAAAAATTTTTCAAATTTTCAGAAATGAAGCATTCGTTTCAGATATTTGCAAAATAAATTTTGCAATAGGTGAATGTTTCGCAAATGCGGCAAACACCCTGATAGAAGAATTTGGGAAGCCGGATTTTATATCAAGTCACGGGCAAACAATTTTTCACTACCCGTTTGATGAAAAAATAGACAATATATCTTTGAAAAGTACACTGCAAATTGGAGAAAGCTCAGTTATCGCACAAAAAACCGGCTGCACCGTTATATCAAATTTCAGAGAAGCTGATATAGCTCAAGGTGGACAGGGAGCACCTTTAGTTTGTTTTGCCGATGAAAAATGGTTCAAAGGCAAAAAGAAAAATTTTGCAATCCAAAATATTGGCGGAATATCTAATGTCACAGTTGTATCGCAGGATTATGACACATTTGGCTTTGACACCGGCTTAGGCAATATTATGATTGATTATTGCGTTAATAAATTTTTCTCACTCCCTTATGATAAAGATGGTGAAATTGCATCAGAAGGGGTTATATCAGACAGCTGGCTTGAATGTTTATTGAAGGATGAATATTATTTTATAGAGCCCCCAAAATCAACGGGGAGAGAGTATTTCAGCCCTGAATACATTGAAAATGCTCTTAAATATGCTCCAAAAAATCCAAAAGATATTATAACAACAGTCACGGCACTAACTGCAAAAACAATTGCTGAGGCCTATGAAAGATTTATATACCCGAATGTCGGAATTCACGAAGCCGTCATTTGCGGCGGGGGAGCATATAACAAAACGCTGATGAAATTTTTACGCTCATATTTACCTTCATATATTGAACTAAAAACTTGTGAAGATTACGGAATTTCAAATAATTTTAAAGAAGTTATGGCTTTTGCACTTTTGGGGTACTGCACATATTACGGAATCTCTAATAATCTGCCTTGCTGCACCGGCGCTAAAAAACGCGTTGTTATGGGTAAAATAACAAACTAGATAACTGTAAAAAAGATTTTACATACTAACAAAAAAAATAATTTTCGTGCTATTATAAATATAGTAGAAAATTAGGAATGTGTGTCATGGCTAATTTGAAAGAAGAAAAAATTATAGGAATACCCCGCGCAATGTCGTTTTACAACAATTATCCGTTTTACTTCGGATTTTTTAACGACCTTGGAATCAAAATTGTTTTGTCTGATGTTACGACAAAACAAACAATGTCAGAAGGTGCAGGACTTGTTGTTACAGAAACCTGCCTGCCAATAAAAGTTTATGTCGGGCACATTCTTAATCTTTTGAAGAAAGGTGTAAAGAATATTCTTGTTCCTTCACTTCAGTCAAT
>CACXAK010000100.1 GCA_902765655.1 uncultured bacterium
GATAATGCTTCACAGTTTGTTTTGGATAGCGAAAACGAAGAATTCCTTGTCGGTTTGGAAGATTTTTTCAATAATTATGAGGAGATAATTGCGGATATAAATTCTCCTTTATTAGAAAAATATGCAATTACCGAAAAAAGTTCTTCGACATTTAAAAAATTTGAAAATTTTATTAAGAATAATAAGCTGTCATACGCAAAGGGACAGATTGTCGGGGCTTTTACCCTGTGTACATCATTGAAAGACCAAAACGGCAGAGCTGTTATTTATGATGATACACTAAGAGATATTGTTGTAAAACTTCTTTCTTTAAAAGCATTGTGGCAGATAAAAAGAATCAAAGCTGCAAATAAAGAAACGACTCCGATTATATTCATGGACGAACCATCTGTGTCACAAATCGGTTCATCTGCATATATAACAGTATCAGTGCAAGAAGTAATTAATATGATAGATGAAATATCAAAAATAATCAGGAATAATGGCGGTTTAAGTGCGATTCATTGTTGCGGGAAATGTGACTGGAGAATTCCTGTAAAAGCAAATGCTGATATTATAAATTTCGATGCTTACAATTATTCGCAAAATTTTGTAGTATATCATAAAGAAATATCAAAATTTTTAAATAATGGCGGGAAAATTGCCTGGGGTTTTGTTCCGACTTCTGATGGTGAAATTTTGAAAAACCTCAGTGTTGATATTTTGGAAGATAAATTCAAAAATTGTGTAAAATATTTGACTGATAACGGTATAAATGAGAAACTAATAATTGATAATTCCATTATAACTTCATCCTGTGGCGCAGGAGGGTTGAGTGTAAATGATGCACAAAAAGCCATGGATTTGGTCAAAGAATTATCAGACAGGTTAATAGAGAGGAACAAATTTTGACAATTAAACTTGCAGTAACAGGTAAAGGCGGAAGCGGAAAAACAACAATCGTAAAAGCATTTATGCATATTTTTGAAGAAATGTATCCCGATAAATCCATTCTTTTATTTGACAATGATCTTACAAGTGAATTGGGTCATAGTTTTGGTCTTGATATAAGAAACACAATATATGGTATAAGAAGCGGGAAACACGAATATAAAACAGGAATTCCTGATGATATGAGCAAGTCGGAATTTATTGAATGGGCTTTGGAAGAAATCATTGTTCCGAATCCTGGTTTGTAGGTTCAAAAGATTGCAGATGTCCGATTACAAAACAGATAAATGATGCGGTTTACAAGCTTATCAATCGTTATGATTTTGTAATTTTCGACTGCGAATTTGATTTGAAATATCTAAATCAGCTTGTTGATATCGAAATTGACTCTACTATAATTGTTGCAAATCCTTCAGAAGAGTCTGCACATTTGGCTCAGCGTATCAAAGAATTCAGCGCAAAACACGCTGCCGGGACACAATTGGGTGTTGTTGTAAATAAAGTCGATAACAGTAAAATGCTTGCACTCTCTGAGCTGTTGCATAAATATGATCTGGATATTCTTGGTGCAATTCCATATGATAAAGAGCTTGAGAAAAATCCTATTTCAAGAGAATCTTATGTTGTGCAGAATGCAGTAAAGGCATTTTATTCGCGATTGAATTTGCCACAATAAATATATTTAATATTTCTTAATAAAATATTAAATAAAGGCAATTTTTTTTCAATTTTGTACTTAATTAATGTATAAGGGAAAATCAGGGATAGACTATGGGAATTAATGTATCTAAATTATTCGGTTCAAATATTATACCGGCTTCAAGAAGCTACCAGGCTCAGCGGGTTGTCACGAATCCTGTTCAAAACAGGAATTTGTATGCTTCAATGAACAGTTTGGATCGTACTTACGGTCAGTCTCCTGCGGTGGCAGACTGGTATAATGCTCACGATCTTTTAGGCGCAGTAAAATATAATGATATAGTTGTTGCGTAATTTTTAAGATAAAATATCCAGTTTATTCGCTGTTGTTGAACTTTGAACATTCGGATGAAAAGGATTATAACCGTTTTGGCTCTTTGGATTTATAAAATCAAAAGAGCTTTTTTGAGCAATTGGAGAATTTTTAGTTTCAAACAACTGCACAGGATTCACGGCAAACATGTACTGCCTTTGTACTGCGTTTATAGAATTGTTCATCATAATCAATCTTCTTTGGGTTATTTCTCTTATATAAAGTATTTCAAATCAGAGTAATTTCAATACAAGAAAAAATCGTTACAATTTTTACAAACATTATATGAATTTTTTGCAAAATATCATAAGTTTGTTCAATGTGGTGTATTTTTTGCTTTTTTCAATCCCGTCAAGTGTAACTCTGTCGTTGTTGATGATATATTCTCGGATGTGTTTTGTATTTGGATATATTTTTTTAATTTTATTCTTTAAGTTGTCTTTTAATGATTTTATTTCAGGTTCTTTTTCCATATCATTAATATTGCAGTGTGCATGAATAGGATAATCCATTGGTTTCCCAGTTATGTATTTCCTTCTGGCAAGCATTCCGATGGTCGGATTATTGTTGCAATCTTGAAGATGTGCTTTATAGTCGTCGATATTATCATTGTCTATACCTAATCTTGTGTTGATTCCGACTCTTGTCCAGTATGCGTTGTATCTGACGTTTTCATATTTTGGGAATGGTCCTAATTCTATTTCCATAATTATCACCTCATTACTATTATATTTTTATAAAATATGTAAAAATATAATTTGCTATTAATAAAACCGAAAGTGAAATTATTCTCTTTCGGTTTTATTTTTTATTTTATAATTTTGCTTATTTTAATTCTCTGTCGATAGCAGCAAGAACTTTTTCAACTGTTGCCTCTTTAATTACTTCATCATTAACTTTTACGTAAGGAGCTTTTGAAAATTCCCAATCAATTGAGCATAAACCCAAACATGGAGAACCCGAAACATCGACATCATCTCCGTATTTTTTCGGAACAAGTTCAATTAATTCCTGCAAATTTGATGAACCCATAACAAAACAGGTAGTTCCTAAACACACTTTAACATTAACTTTAGCCATTTTTTTGCTCCTACATATACTGTACACTAACTTTTTTAAAATATTTATCCTGTAAAACAACTTTCATTTTTTTGATGATGTTTTTACGAATTTCGATTTCAATTGGTAAAGTTGGATTGTAATGTGCCTGATTGAGTTTTGCCCCGACCATAAAGTAAATACAATCACTATCCAATAAGAATTTTACCAACTTCCCTGCCGCATTGTCAATATCCCATTCACCGTTTTCTAAATATTCAAGCGTCTGGGTCAGAGTCAAAATACCTTCCGTAACCAAATCAACTCCCTCCATATATGAGCATGACGGGAGTTTCCCGATGCTTATGGTCGTATCCATGGTAATTGGGATATTTAACTCTCTGGATATCAAATTAGCTGTTGTGCCTCCTGCAATTGCTTTTTTGCCTTTAAAATCTTTAAACGTCTGAGCATATTGAGTATCGTTTTTCTGATTAAAAGGAGGACCTGTAAATATAAGAGATTTTCTCGGTTCTCTGCAATATAATACAAGTGCGGACATATCATCTTTGGGGTTTCTGTCAGTTTCAATATTTCTTGCCTGTTTTACAAGGTATGATGATAATTCTGAGCTGGAAATTTCCGGGTCTTTTTTTAGTTTTTCCAAAACCAAATCAATTAACCCGCTTCTGCGCAAACCGAGTTTTAATTTTTCATTTCCCAAACCGCATTGTGTAATTCCGTCAGAACAAAAAATCAGTCTGTCCCCTAGTTCAAGTTTTATTTTATAACTTTTCATACAGCGATTTTTATGATTTTTAGAAGGGATAGATTCATAATCCGGTTTCATTATTTCCCCATTTCGTATCCAAATAAAATCAGGGTTCCCTTCTTCTACAATTTTGGCGTGTCCTTCATCATTTACATCTATTATAGAAAATGTCGAATAGCTTATTTTTCTGACCTGACAAACAGGCAGTGAATTCATAACAATTTCGGCAGCATCTTTAATTGGGATCTGGTCGCCTTCAACAAACCTTAAAAGCATTGTTGCAGTCATACATGACAGAATGTTGGCTTTAATCCCCGAACCTAATCCGTCGGATAAAACAGCAATAAGTTTTGCTTCATCAGGATATCTTTTGGATACAAAATAATCCCCGAATGCATTTTGATTGTATTTTTTTATTTGATGACAATCTATATCAATAAACATTATTTTTCACCTTCAGATTTATCATCGTAATCATTTGCAATGGAATTTAACAGTGTTTCGGTTTCGACCATGTGTTCACCCAAAAGGCAGGCAATTTCTTGTACAATTGAAATATTTTTGGAAATAACTTCTCTTGCTTTTTCTGAAATTTTTTCTCTTGTAGTTTCTGTTTGGGTTACATCTGTTATAACTGCTCCCACAATTTCATTTTCTTCTATTGTAAATGCGCTTATATCATATAATCTGTCTTTTACTGCATAATGTTCTTTATGTATATCTTTTCCTGTTTTCAGAGTCGTTGCAAAAAGATCCGCAAAATCTACGATCCTGTCAATTGCAGCTCCTGTCATTCCGTCAGGTCTGGATTTGAATATTTCATACATATCTCCGGCAAACATTTTCATAAAACTGTCATTTGCTTCCAAAATGTGCATATTATTATCAACCATGACAATGGCTGACGGCATACAGCGAAGCATTGCTGCAGCTTTTCTCATTGCAATTTTTCTCATATAAGAAACACACATAGAAGTTTCTGCGACTCCGTCAAGTAATGCTACTGCGAGTTCTCTGCAGGATGAATAACCGCATCCGCCACAATTTAGCTCGTCTTCTTCCGTATGTTTCCCAATTCTTTTTAATGCAGACTGAATATCTTCTAATGTGTATTTTGATTTTGTTATCTCTTTGGGGCTGTAATCACATTCAACAACAGTTGTTGCTTTTTGCGGGACTTCATCACGTATTTTAACCTTAAACATAACATCGGATATTGAACTGATGCTTGCTTTATTCGAAGCAATACAAGGCCCTGTTATGCACCCTGATTCACAGGCAAGTGCTTCTACAAACACGGGCATTGCAAGTTTTTCAGGATCCAAATTTTCTAATGCTTTTTCAAATGCTCCTATTGTACATATTTCCATTAACTGCACTTCCGGTTTTATTCCGACTTTGCGGATTGTTTCGTTCATACCTCCGTTTATAGGATACAATGTTCCTTCGTGTGCACTGTATGGAACAAATTCGTAATCATTCTCTCTTTTAATTCCCGAGATGTCGCCGATTTCATCCGCAATCCAATATTTTAATTCTTCAAACGTAATAGAAACATCAATTAAATTATCATCTTCATCTGCTTCATTTTTTTTGCCGATGCAAGGTCCGATAAATACAACTGCAATGTCATTTCCATAGATATTTTTAAGCATTCTTGCGTGTGTTTTTGCAGGTGAACCGACAGGGGTAATATATTTCGCAAATTCAGGTTTGTAAAGCCGAATGTAGTCAACTATAACAGGGCAAGCACTCGAAATCAAAAGCCCTTTGTCCATATTATTTAAAACTTCTGCATCGTGTATTGATACTTCCTGTGCTCCTAATGCGGTTTCGGAAACTTCTTTAAACCCGAGTTTCTTTAGTACGGAAATCATTTTTTTAGCGGAATTTTCAAAAACTGAGCGCCAGGACGGGGCTAATGATACATATACATCTTTTTTTGCTATAAACAGATTCTTAACTTTTTCCAAATCTGTTCTAACACATTTTGCATTTGTAGGACAAACCTGAACGCAATGTCCGCAAGAAATACATTTCTCCGCAATAACTGATGCGTGGTCATTTTCTATTTTAATTGCCTTAACAGGACAATGCCTTACGCATTTGTAGCAGTCTTTACATTCGTTTGTCAAAGTGTATACCGGATGCTGTTTTTGTGTTGTCATATTTTTAACCCCAAACTGTGAAAACTATTTTAATTCTTAATTCTATTAATAAATTTCAATATTTTTATTTTATACTTTCAAGAATATTTTGCAATTTTTCTTCGTCAACTTCATCATAATTTTT
>CACXAK010000101.1 GCA_902765655.1 uncultured bacterium
CCATAAAAAATTCAGAGCAGGAAAAGGAAAACTCTCAAAACCTTGTTGACAGCGCCGCTGCTACAATGAGTAAATTGCCTGAACAAATTAAAGAGATTGAAAAATTCAGCGAACAAAAAACAGAAGTTTTCAAAAAACAACTTGAAGAATCTTCAAAAAAATCAATTGAGGATATTAAACAAAATGTGCAAAAAGTTGTTGCAATTGAAGAAAAGAAAATTTCGAATCATATAACATCCGAAACCGTGGCAGATTCGATTGAAGCATCAAAGAATAACATAATTGAAATGCTAAAAGATAAACCAAATCTGAAATATAAATTTATAGACAAGAGTTTGGAAGAACTTGACAGGATACAATTATAATGAGCGAAAACAAAATATCACAAATTTCAAAAAATTATGCAAAGGCCCTGATAGAAATATCAAAGGATAATAATTCGTTTGTATCCGTAAAAACAGGACTGTACAATGCTTTGGATACAGTAAAAGAAAGCAAGGACTTGAAGCTTGTTACAGATAATTCTTCTATATCGGTCGCAAAGAAAATTGAAATTATTGAAGAGATTTTCCATAACAAAATTGATGATAAAGTTTTAAATATGCTGAAAATTCTGATAGAAAAAAACAGATTTCACGAGCTTGAAGGTATTGTTCAGGCATATAATGAAATGTCAGACAGCTTTGAACAAAGAAGAAATGTTGAAATAATATCATCATTCGATTTGGATGATGATGTAAAAGGACATGTCCTGAATAAATTAGAAAAGAAGTTAAATTGCGAAGTTGTTCCGGAATGGACAATTGATGAAAGTATAATTGCAGGGCTTGTGTTCAAATTTGGCGACTATGTAATTGATACAAGCGTCAAATCGAAATTAGAGAATTTAAGTAAATATATGTTGAGGTAAAAAATATGGCATTAATACAACCTGATGAAATCAGTTCAATTATTAAAAACAAAATTGAGAATTACGAGCTTCAAACTGAAGTTTCTAATACCGGAACTGTATTGGAAGTAGGCGACGGGATTGCAAGAGTTTACGGATTAAGAAACGTAATGGCAAATGAGTTGATTATGTTTGAAGACGGACATTCAACTTTGGGGATTGCAATGAACCTTGAAGAAGAAAATGTCGGGGTCGTAATTTTAGGAGAATATACTGATATTAAGGAAGGTACAATCGTAAAAACCACCGGCAGAATTGCATCCGTTCCGGTCGGAGAAGGATTAATCGGCAGAATAATAAACCCGACAGGCGCAGCATTAGACGGCAAAGGCGATTATCCTTATGAAAAGACCAGACCTATTGAAAGAGTAGCACCGGGGATTGTAACAAGACGTTCTGTATATCAGCCGCTTCAGACGGGTTTAACGGCAATTGATGCTTTGACTCCAATCGGCAGAGGACAAAGAGAACTTATTATCGGTGACCGTCAGACAGGTAAAACTGCGATTGCTATTGATACGATCATAAATCAAAAAGGTAAAGACGTAATTTGTATTTATGTAGCAATCGGGCAAAAAGCTTCAACTGTTGCCCATTTGGCAAAGACGCTGGAAGAATACGGGGCAATGTCATACACGATTATAGTTTCTTCAACAGCTGATGAGTCTGCACCGTTGCAATACATTGCACCGTTTGCAGGGGTTACAATCGGCGAAGAATTTATGGAGCAGGGCAAAGATGTTTTGATTGTTTATGATGATTTATCAAAACACGCTCAGGCTTATCGTGCAATGAGTTTACTTTTGAAAAGACCGCCGGGACGTGAAGCATATCCGGGAGATGTTTTCTACTTACATTCAAGATTGCTTGAACGTGCGGTAAAACTCAATGATGAATTGGGCGGCGGTAGTATTACGGCGCTTCCGATTATTGAAACACAGGCAGGTGACGTATCTGCATACATACCGACAAACGTAATTTCTATTACCGACGGACAGATATTCCTTGAAAGTGATGCATTCAATTCAGGTCAAAGACCTGCAATCAACGCCGGTATTTCAGTTTCCCGTGTTGGTGGTGCGGCTCAGACAAAAGGTATTAAACAGGTTGCGGGGACACTAAGACTTGCACTTGCTCAATACAGAGAACTCGAAGCATTTGCTCAATTTGCTTCAGATCTTGATGCAGCTACCAAAAAACAACTTTTAAGAGGAGAAAAATTGACAGAAGTTCTGAAACAGCTTCAATATAAACCGCTTAGCGTTGCAGAACAAATTTCAATACTGTTTGCTGCAAATGAAGGGATTTTAGACGAAATTGAAAACTCAAAAATCCAAAAATTTAAAAAAGACTGGTTTATCTATCTCGGGGCAAACCTGAAAGATCTATCTGACAGATTAAATGCAGGTGAAGCATTATCTGATGATGATAAAAAAGTTTTAAAAGATGCTCTTGAATCTTTCAAAACAACATTTTAAATTAAACGGTCATTGAAGCGCAATATGACCTCATCCCGCCTTTAGCGGACTTCCCCTTAAGGGGCAGATGATTTTAAAGGAAAAATATGGCAAGCTTAAAAGACATAAAAAAGAGAATAGGCAGTGTTCAAAGCACTAAAAAAATAACCCGGGCTATGAAAATGGTGGCGGCTGCTAAGGTGCGCAGCTCCGAAACAGCGGTTAAGGCATCTCGGCCTTATGCTCTGGAGCTTTATCACATGTTTAAAAGACTGTTAAATTCCGTTGGGGAATTCAGTTCCGAAACACTGAAAATTAAAAGAGCTGTTGACAATTACCCAAAATTACTTGAAAAACGGGAAGTAAAATCTGTCGGGTTATTTGCAATAACTTCTAACAAAGGACTTGCCGGTGCATACAGCGCAAATGTTGCAAAAGCAACATTAAAAAGGGTAAAAGAGCTTCAAAGCGAAGGATTATCCGTTAAAGTATTTATAGCAGGACAAAAGGGTATATCTATTTTGAGAAAACGTCTTGCCGCTCTTGATACCCCAATCGAGAAAAAATATTTTTCCGCCATTGAAAATCCGGATGCAATGGAAGCAAGAGATATTGCTGAAGATCTTGCAGAATATTATGTTGAAGGGAAAATAGATAAAATTGAAATAATAACAACAAGATTTCGCAATATGGTAAGTTATAGTGTTGATACCTGGGCGATTTTACCGATAGACGGAGTTAAAGATACTCACGAAAGAATTTCGGATAATATACTTGAACCACTGATGGAATTTACACCTGATATGCATCATATATTGCAAAAAGTTGTGCCGATGTATATTACGGATATATTTTATCATGCACTGTTAGAAGCAAAAGCAAGTGAATTGGCTTCACGTATGACCGCAATGTCAGCAGCAACAACAAATGCGGAAAAAATCATTCACGATTTGTCTATTGAATATAATAAACTTCGTCAATCAGCGATTACCAATGAAATTATTGAAGTCATCAATGGCGCAAATTCTCAGGTTGGATAAGATAAAAAAGCGGGAAAATAAATTCTCCCGCTTACGATTCACCTGTGCCTTTTTTGTATGCTTCCTCTGATATCGCAACACCATCTTTCAGGTAGAATGTGTTTCCTGTTTCATTATTAGTGCCTTTTTGATAACCGGATGTCGACATACTGGATACAAATTTAGAATCACTTACATTATTATCTACTTGAATTTTTTGTTTCTTTAAAGATTGATTTTCTTCTAAATTTGCATTCCTTTTCTCAAAGGCTTTTCTTTCACTTTTGCTTGTTTTGTTATCAAAGAAATCATATTTTTTCTCTAATTCTTTATTCTCGTTTGTGTTATTTGTAATTTTTTGACCTAATCTGTTACTTTCTTTGGCTTCTTTTGCCGCAACTTTTGGCAGTTTAGCCTGTGCATCCGTAACTGCTTTTTGCAATGTTTCAATATCTTTCAGGTGTGTTTGTAATTTACCTGCGGTATCATTAATTTTTTCTGCATAATCAACAACATCTTTTTGTTTTGCTTCTGCAACTTTTTTATCACTTTCGCATTTTTCTTTATTTGTCTTAGCTTTATCAAGCAATTTTTGTGAATTTTTTAATCCTTCTTCTTGCTCTTTAAATGCGTCTTTTGAATCAGCAACTGCTTTTTCTGCATCATCCAATTTATCATGAGCTTCGCTTTCTTTTGTTTCGGCTTTCTTAAGTGCCTGATCAGCCTGTTCTGCTTCTTTCTTTGCTGCTTCTTCGGCTTTTTGAGCTTCATTATACTTTAATTCAGCTTCTTTATATGCCCTTTCCGCTGCAGCATATTCCGGATTCGGAACAGGCGGATTACCGGTTGTTTTTGGAGTTTTATCTAAGTTTGCTTTGGCAATATTTTTATCATTTAATGCACTTTTAGTGTTATCTTTCGCCGTGGTGTATTTTGCATCAGCACTTTTTTTATGTGTTTCAGCCGATACTCTTTCTGTTCGTGCATCTATATAAGCTTGATTTGTTATACCCTTGTCCTTCATAGCCTGTGATAATTGTGACTTCGCTTTTGTTACGCCATCTTTAGCTCCTTCGACACTTTGTTTTGCTTCTCCTAATTTTGTGCTCGCATCTTGTACCTCTTTAGAAGCAGTTTCAACCATTCCGGCGATTTCTTCTTTCATGCCGTCAGCCTGCTGTGCTTCAGCCTGAATTTGAGGGGTTTGTCCCTGCATTTCTGTCAATTTGCCGTTGGCTTTTCCTATGGCATTTCTTAATGTTGCGGAATCAGTGCCTGATGTCACTTTTAAATCGCTCAATAATCCCTGAATATCGGCATTACCGGAAAGCGTTGCTGCCGTATTGCTTAAATCTGAAATGCTATCTAAATTCTGTTTATTACTTGTTTTATCATTACTACCAAATACTCCAATCTGATTTAATGCTCCCAATATTGAAGGTGCAGCACCCAAAATCATTCCGATAGCATTACCTGCATTAAATGCACTTGATGTACCCATCGTTACATTCTGAGAATAACTTGCAGATGATACAGGAATATCTCCTCCGACGATTTATGCCACGGCTTATCATAGATGAAGATGCATACTTAGGAGTTCCTCCCATCCTATTTGCAGGCGTAAACATACTGTTTGAGCCAAAAATTGAATATCTTGACGCAATAACACTTCTGTTTGCTGATATATTTGCAGCAACAGACTTAGCCGTGAAGTTAGTTTTTAACTTCAGTCCGCCACTATTCAGTTGTCGTATGGCTTCCATACTCATATCTGACTCTCTCTATTTTTTTGCTCTCATAGATATAAAAAAAAATGGAAAGCATTGATTTCACATGCTTTCCATTTCGTTACATTTGTTTACAAAAAAAATTTTAAACAGTCATTTTTATATATTTTGGATTATGAACTCCGTTGATATGACCAATTTGATTTAACACGTCATCATTAACTTCCGTATCAATATTAATTACCATTAATGATTCAGTTTCATGATTATCATTTTTCTGAACAACGTTCATTGACCCGATGTTTATACCTCTCTCACCTATGACCTGAGCAACTTTTGCAATCATAGACGGCTGATTCAGGTGCGGCACTATTAATTCATGTTTTTCAGGTCTGATACTTGTT
This sequence comes from uncultured bacterium, assembly GCA_902765655.1. Taxonomy (GTDB): domain Bacteria; phylum Cyanobacteriota; class Vampirovibrionia; order Gastranaerophilales; family Gastranaerophilaceae; genus Zag111. The sequence goes on from CACXAK010000101.1 coordinate 5,557, forward strand.
TCATAATCATTTATTTTAACAATTCTTGGTATATCTTTTGTTACAAGCGCACCGGAAACCAAAACTGTTTCTTTGTCTGTTGTAAGTTTTACCGTAATTCTTCCCGCAAAATTTGATTTCGCTTTTGAACGGGTTGAAATAATATCTATCCCGCGATTTTTTGCAATTACCGGAGCATTTACATAATTCACACCCTCAAGACGGGCAGATAAAACACCTTTCAAAACAGCGACTTCAAGCGGCTGAATATCCAAATCCGCCAAATCGCCATCTGCTGTAATTTCAATTGCTTTTACCGCACCGTTTGAAAGCTGAACAGCAAGCTCGCCTGAATTTTCTGCAATTTGCATATAATCTTTTACCGGCTCTAATTTATCAGGTCTTAAAGACGGAATATTGACAGCAGAAGATGCACTTCCGCCTGAGAGTACTTCTTTTATTTGTTCTGCAACATCAACTGCAACATTCATCTGAGCTTCCTGAGTGCTGGCACCAAGGTGAGGAGTCAAAACTATGTTCCCGTTACAATTTATAAGCGGGCAATCTGCTATATTTGGCTCATTTTCATAAACATCAATCGCAGCACCAGCAACATAACCGCTATCAATGGCATCCTTTAAATCGCTTTCATTAATTATACCACCTCTTGCGCAGTTAACAAGGCGAATACCTTTTTTCATTTTTGCTATTGTATCTTTATTAATCATGTTAACCGTATCTTTTGTTTTGGGGACATGAACAGTTATAAAATCAGGTTTACCCCAAAAATCATCAAGATTTTCAACGTATTCGCCCCCAAATTTTTCAACGACCTCTTTTGATGTAAAAGGATCATAAACAACAACTTTCATGCCTAAAGCTAAAGCAACTTCACCAACGTGAGTACCTATTTTGCCAAACCCGATTATACCAAGAGTTTTGTTATAAAGCTCGGTTCCTGTAAATTTGCTTCTGTCCCATTTCCCCTCCTTAGTTGAAGTTGCAGCTGGCGCAATATTTCTTGCCATTGCAAGCATCAGGGCAATTGTGTGTTCTGAAGCCGCCATAGTGTTTCCGTCAGGAGAATTTACGACAATAATGCCCTTTTGAGTTGCAGCTTCTAGATTTATATTATCAACCCCGACTCCAGCTCTGCCAATAATTTTAAGGTTCTTTCCTGCTTCTATAATCTTAGGAGTTACCTTTGTTTGACTTCTTACCATTAAAGCGTCATATCCGCCGATAATATTTGCAAGTTCGTCCTCGCTCATTGTCGGTAAAAAATCGACCTGAGCAACCGGCTCAATAATTTTTCCGGCCGATTCGTTTATTTTATCCGTTACTAATACTTTCATTATTATCCCCTAACTATTTTGCCAATTCTTTTATAACTGTTGCAACACCTTTGCCAAGATCAAATTTGTGACCGAGTTTATACAAAGTTGCCTCTAACGCACCGACTGCAGAAATTAAATCTCTGTCGCATACAAAACCCAATGTTCCCATTCTGAAAATTTTGTCTTTCAGGGCATTTTGACCGTTTGCAACAACAATATCAAAGTCCTGAGTAATTGTCTTTCTTATATCAGGAACACTGATGCCTTCAGGCGGATAAATAGAAGTAATTGAGTGACTTGCACATTTATCATCTTTTACAACAAGCTCAAGTCCGATTGCTCTTATTGCCGCTCTTAAGGCCATAGCGTGCCGTCTGTGGCGCGCGTTCATATTTTCAATACCTTCTTCTTTTATCATTTCAAGGGCTTTATCCAAGCCGACAAAAAGATTTACTGCAGGAGTGAAAGGAGTTGAATTTGCTTCAACAGATTTTTTATATGCACCCCAATCCCAATAAAAAGAAGGATGTTTACATTGTTCATAAACTTTCCAAGCCCTTTCATTTGCAACTAAAAATGCAAGTCCCGGAGGAATCATAAAGCCCTTTTGAGAACCGGATACCAAAACATCGATACCCCATTCGTCCGGTTCACAATCCATAGCACAAATTGATGTAACCCCGTCAACAACCGACAATGCACCGTGTTCTCTTATTATGGAGCACAAAGTTTTTACGTCGTTAGCAGCACCTGTTGAAGTTTCACTGTGAGTTAGAGTTACTATTTTAATTTCTTTATTTACGTCTTGTGCCAAGCGTGCTCTCAAAACTTCCGGATCTATGACTTCACCTGTTCCAACTTCGATTTTCTCTACAACAGCACCGCGCGATTGAGCGATTTTTGCCCAGCGATTGCCAAAGTTTCCAAGAACCAAAGACAAAACCTTATCACCTTCATTTATAAGATTTTCAAGGGCTGCACACATTGCACCGGTACCGCTTGAGGTATATACAAAAACATCATTCTTAGTTCTGAACACATATTTCAAATTCGCATAAATGTTTTCTAATATTTTGGAAAATTCGCTGCTTCTGTGTCCTATCGGATGTTTTGCTATCTCTAACATAACGCGTTCAGGTACCGGAGTAGGGCCCGGAATCATTAAAAAAGTTTTGTCTTTCATGTATACACTCCCTTCAACTAAAATACTGTATGTATTTTAGCACATGCTTTGAGAGTATTCAATAAATACATGTAAATTTGTAAAATTAAAAA
>CACXAK010000102.1 GCA_902765655.1 uncultured bacterium
TGCAATTTTCCCATATAAAATTATTTCATCTTTTACATTCTCAAACACTATTCTATACGCTCCTTATCAGGGTCTTCAAGTTCAATAACTGTCGCATACTCCAGAACTTCACTTTTTACAGATTTCTTATTAAAAGGCATAAACCCGATAGTTGATACATTACCATTTGTGTCATAATCAAGAGGCGGAATGTAAACAACTTTATCTTCCGGACGAACCGATTGTCCTAATCTTTCCGGATTTTTTATAATCATTTTATCGTATTTAATTGTCGTTCCTTTAGGATTAAATCCTATATCAACACCCAAATAAGTTCTCTCTCTGATAAAGTCATACCCAAGAACGACTTTAAAATCATCTGGTCCCAAAGCAACTAAAAAAGCATTTTCTTGGAACATCTTGTTATTTGGGGCATCATTTGACAAATTCAAGTATGTTTGCCACATAACAGAAATATATTTGTTTAATCTTAAACCTTCAGATAAGTAAAAACTACTTTTGCCGTATCTGTACGAATCAAATCTCGGCAAAGGTGTAGAATCTTGATATCCGGACTGATAATATGTGATATTTTGAATCCAATTTTTATACTGAGTATATAAATTAGGACCGCCTCTTGCAATAAATTGAGTATCACCTGTACCATAAACAGCCGCTGACCCTTGCATTGTCAAGCCCAATCTTAATCTAAAGCGTTTATCTTCATTCTCATAAGCATACAAGGTTTGGTAAACCTGACCCATATATTTAGTTCTTGTCGTAGACATAGTGCTATTTTTGAAGTTTTCACCATGTCTGTTTTCATCATTCTCTTTTGCAAAACCAAAACTCGCCCTGTGCGAGAAAGTCATCGTTCTGTTACCGCCTAAAAATCCCGGATGAACAAAAGATTTACTATACACAAGTTCTGCAATATATTTTGGCATATGTCCGCCTAAAAACCAATCATTTACATAAGAATTATATGCATATTGCAAATATAAATTATCATCAAGATATTGACGACCGTTTAAAATAAAAGTACTTTTATTGGTTGTATACCCGATTTGAGTATGATTAAACGGTGTTGAATATTTTAACATACCGCCTACACCAAAGCCATTTTTATATGTAACCATCGGTACTGCCTTCATAACAGATCCGAAAGGTCCGGGGAATACAATACCCGGGCCGAAGAACATACCCATTTTTGGATCAGAACCAAGTTCAGGGTAATTTGCTTCAAAGAATTCTCTGTTTTTATCTGTATAAATAGTCATTGAAGGCCATCTAAAATATGATTTATTGTTACGACCAATTCTTAAATTTTTAACTTTTATAACATCATAATTTTTTTTAGCATCAACTTCTAAGCTGGAAACATTTATATCCAAAGAATGTTCAGGTTTTCCAAAGAATATTTCTTTTTGTTCATCTGTTAAAATAATATCAGACATATTTGGGCCAATAGCATCTGAACGCATTCTGTATATATGTTCAGCTTCAGAATACATCGTACCTTTATTAAAAATCAACAGACCGTCCTTTTGAAGTCCGTGTTCTGCCGTTATATTCAGTTTTGGCAACTCAGAAAATATATTATCAGCATCAATTGTTTCTTCATTTAAATTCACTAACAAATAATCAGCATGAGTTGTTTGATCATTTTTTATAATTACAACATCACCTGTCGCTTTTAATATATTTCCGGTATCGTCATAAGTCATAACATCTGCAATAATTTTAGTTTCCTGCGGAGGCAAAAACAAAATAGGACGACCTGTAGCAACCATCTCACCTGTTTGTTTGTCAAAATTTATATTTGCAGCATCCAATAACAACTGTTTTTCAACATGCTCTTCACTTATTCCGGCTTCTAATGAAACGGTATCAGAAGTTTCAATATTTGCGACATTATCTATAGAATCCAACAACGCATTGGTAGATTTTTCTTCCTCAATAACAGCTTCTTGATTTTTCTTTTTACCGAATTTAAATAATTTTTCACCTGCAGCCTGCTTATGGGCCATTTCTCTGTATTTTAGCGTAGTTTTTAATCTGATTTTTTTGAAAAAAGGCATCCTGTTATAGTCACTATTCGAAATACTGGAACTATTTGAATCTAACCCACCCGTGCTAAAATCAAACGGATCAACTCTATCCATCGTATCTAATATCTGGCTTGGTTTATTTGATTGGTACAATATATCCTCTTTTTCCAAAACAATCGGATTTGACGGATCAAATACCGGAGCCGGTAACATTCCGAAATTATCAATAGGATCTATTGAATAAGCCGGTGTAGCGGCTAAAAGTATTATTAAAATTATTAAAAACGAGTATTTTTTCAATTTGTTCATCCTTATTTTATATAATTCAACGGATTTACAGGTTTACCGTTTACACGAACCTCAAAATGACAGTGAGGGCCTGTACTGTACCCTGTTGATCCTTCTCTTCCCAATGTTTGACCTTTTTTAACCATTTGACCATTTGATACTCCAATAGAAGACATATGAGCATACAAAGTAGTAATAGGTTGCCCGTTTACAACACCATGGTCTAAAATTACGACTTTGCCATATCCGCCATACCAGCCGGAATATATAACTTTACCATCATTAGAAGCTTTTATGGCCCCTCCGTTTGGTCCACCGATATCAATACCCGAATGATATATTCTGCTTTTAAATATCGGGTGAATTCTGTAACCGAAAGGCGAAGTGATAGGACCTGATATCGGTCTTATAAAGCCGGTTGAAGATATTTTTACCTGAGAAGAAGAACCTGCATTATTCTTAGAAAGCTTCGATATCATACTTTGAATATTCGCAGATTGCCTTGCAAGTTCTTTTTCAGTTTTTTCATAATATGCTTTATCTTTTTTTAATCTTTCTATCATTGACTTATTGGCAGCAATTGAATTTTGAATAGAAGCGCGCTGACTGTTTATCTCTCTTATAGAAGACTCAATCATACGTTTTTGACTCACTACCTGAGCTTTTAAAGCCGCAATATGCTGCGCCTTTGCCTTTAAGGTTTGAATTCGTCTGTAATCTTCCATTATTATAAGTTTTTCAAAATAAAATATATCCAACAAAGCGTTAACATCTCTGGTATACAAAATTGATTCAAACATACCCGTTCTTTGATGCATGAAAACTTGTTTTATTCTCAATTTCATCTCTGCATCGAGCTTTTGAAAATCAGAAAGAGCGTGATTTAACTGTACTTCCATAGCCGCGAGATTTGCAACCAGGTTGTTGTAACGTATAGTATTTTCCTGAAGTCGGGTATGAGCAACTTCAAGACGCTGTTGATTTGAATTTAACTTATTCTGTTCTTTGCGTAAACGCAAATCCGCATTTTTTTTCTGTTGTTGAAGAAAATTTCTTTTGTTATTTGTTTGTTTTAGTTGCTGCTTTAACTGTGCCGAAGACTGAGACGGCGCAGCAAAAGAACAGTTACAATGAAAACATGTAACGCCGGCTATTGCCATACATACCAAAATATATTTAATTATTGTTTTTATCTTCATACTTCAATTATTTCATTAAAGCTACAGCCATATATAACATCGACCCGAAAGTCCACAACAGGAAACAAGTTCCCATTACTATTATAAAAGCTTTTTGGTGTTTTCTGAAAAATTCCATAGTTACTCCCCTACAATTGACATTTTACTATCAATATAGACAATATGCAAGAAAATTACAGAATTAAATACACATAATTTAAAATTGAAACAAACCTTCAAATATCTGAATAAAATCATCCGCATTTATAACTTTACAAGCCCTGTCATTTAATATTATTTGTAAAAGTTTTAAATCGGAAAAAGACATCTCGCTCAAATCAGGAAATTCAATTTGATCAGGATTTTTTAACATATTACGATTACGATTGTTCTCTTCCAAAATATTATCCCCGACATAAAGAAGCTGTTTTTTTGTAAATTCACACCTGACCTTTGGAGCAAAACCAAAAACCTGAGCTGAATCAGCCGGCACATCATACATATCAGAAAAAGAATTGCCTGTTCCATTAATATGTGATTCAAAATTTAAGACACACTTATTATTTACCCAACCCAATATATCTATAGTATAAGTCATACTCATTCCCATATATTCTGTCGTTAAAGTTTCTTTGTATGGAGAACACATAGATAAACTTTTTTGCATTGTTTTTGCTTGGGATTGTTCTGATTTTACACGATTTTGGTGCTTATTATTAAAATCATTTTGAGCAGAATAATCCTTGACATAAACATTCGTATAACCACCAGAATTTGCATTTACAGAATTATAAGATATTTCTGAGTTCTGATTATTTTTATTGTCATAAATAAAATTAACTAGATTTTTAATTGAAATATTTTTTAAATTGTTACTTTTATAATCGTAAATACCATATATAAAACTTACTATATTTTTATCTTGAGATAATGCATCACTTAAACCATTAGCATCATATTTGGAGGATTAGGATACTCTACCGACTGGCTTGTTTTTAACCCCGAAGCCACCAACACTGAAGACGAACCTCAAATGCGACTGTGGCACCTGCTATATTCTTTTGAAGACGACAATTCAACAACTGGAGACGAGAAACTTATCCAACATCTTATGTCCTTATTGAATCTGCCCAGGGAATTTGCTCGCCTTTTTGCAAACATTCGGCTGGAAGAAGACTACTGTTCTCTTTCAAGTAAAGCCATAAAAAAGATACTGCCATTTTTGACTGCAGGCCACACCTATAGCGAAGCATTAGTTTTGGCTGGATATACCCTACCTGACCAATCCCTTACAAAAGAGGAAAATGAAAAACGCCAACTAAAAGACCATCTTGCTCAACTCCAGAGAAACAGTCTTAGAAATCCTGTTGTAGAGAAAATACTCAATCAAATGGTGAATGTGGTGAATGGAGTTATCGACACCTACGGTCGTCCTGACGAAATCCGCGTGGAGTTGGCCCGT
>CACXAK010000103.1 GCA_902765655.1 uncultured bacterium
TATTATTACGACTTCAGGAAGTGCAAATTCATTTTTAAGTTACGATGATTTGTGCGTAATTGATTTTGAAGGAAATCTTTTAGAGGGTAAAAGTAAAGCTTCAAGTGAGAAATATGTTCATATAGAATTTTATAAAAAAAGACCTGATATTAAAGCGATATGCCATTTCCATTCTCCTTATCTGACGTCTTTTGCAGCTTGCAGCCGGTCAATCACAGAAAAAGTTTTGCCCGAAATTGTATTTATGTTTAATGAAATTCCGCTGGCAAAATATGCTCTGCCGGGCACAAAATTACTGGCGCAGGAAATGGCAAAATATTTTGACAAGTACAGTGTGATTTTAATGGAAAATCATGGAGTAATATCAGGAGGGAAAAACATAAAAGAAGCATATTTAAATTTGGAATTGTGCGAATCTTATGCACAAACTTTGGTGCTTTCAAAAATTCTTGGAGGTGCTAAAATATTATCAGACAATCAGGTAAATGAAATTTATTCATTAAGATAGTATAAGAGGAATAATTGTGAGTATTACTTTAGAAAATAAACAGGGACTAATAGCTGGGGATGGGATATTACCGATAAGAATGGCTCAGCATGCTAAAGAAAATGGTTTTGATGTTGTGTGCATTTCACTTGCAGATGACAATTATGGGGAATTGAAAAAGTATTGTTCAAAAATATATTCTTGTCACCCTGGAGAAGTCGACAGAATTGAATCTATTTTAAAAGATGAAGGCATAAAGCAGTTAACCTTTTTGGGTAAAGTGCATAAAAAAGTTCTTTTAAAACTTAATAAATTTGATAAACGAGCGAAAGAATTTATAAAGGCCGCAATAAGATTGAATGATGATCAGGTAATGCTGATGATTGTCAATCAGCTTGCACAAATCGGTGTTGAGGTTTTAGACCAAACTATATTTATAAAAAATCTTATGATTCCGGCGGGGGTTTTAGGAATACATAAGCCAACAAAGGAACAAATGGATGATGTTAATTATGGATTCTGGCTTGCAAAAGAAATGGGTCGTCTGGATGTCGGGCAATCAGTTGTTATTAAAGATAAAATGATTATGGCAGTTGAAGCACTTGAAGGTACTGATGAATGTATAAAACGCGGGTCAAAACTTGCAAAATCAGGAGCAGTGGTGGTTAAAGTTGCAAAACCAAATCAGGATAAGAGATTTGATATCCCTGCAATAGGTATGAGAACTTTAAAAGGTATGCACAGACGCAAGACTGCTCTAATTGCAGTTGAAGCTAATGAAACTATTATAGTGGATCAGGAAAAAGTTATAGAGTACGCAAATAGGCACAATATTGTAATAATGGCAGTTTAATATGAAAAAGAAAATTTTTATTGTAACGGGTGAATATTCAGGTGAAATACATGCTTCAAATGTTGTAAAGATGTTGAGGCAGATTAGTAGTGATTATATCATTGAAGGTATCGGGGGGGATAATCTTAAAGCTCAGGGGGTAAAGCTTTTTGAGCATATACGAAATTTATCGGCTGTTGGTTTATCCTTGCAAATTATATGGCATCATTATATTTTGGGTAAAAAGCTCGTAAAATATTTAAAAGAAGATTTTAAACCTGATCTTGTTTTACTTGTGGATTATGGCGGCTTTAATCTTGGAATCGCTAAATATTTAAAAGAAGCCGGGATAAAAGTTTTCTATTATATTCCCCCTCAGCTTTGGGCAAGCAGACAGTACCGAATTAAAAGGGTGAAAAAATATATTGATAAAGTTCTCTGTATTTTCCCATTTGAGGTTCCGTTATATAAAAGTTATGGAATTGATGTACATTACTGCGGGCATCCTCTTGCTCATGGCTTGAGCGCACCTGCATATAAAAAGGGCTTTTTTGAAAAATATAATCTTGATTTAAACAAAAAATTAGTTTCTGTTTTCCCCGGGTCAAGGGTTTTTGAACTGAAATACCTTATGAAAATATTCAAGAAATCGGTTGAAATTTTGCAGGCAAAACATCCTGATTTGCAATTTTGTATTTCTCAGGCCCCCAATATTTCAGATTCTGTATATGATAAATACTTCGGAAACAGCGATTTGAAGGTTATTAAGGGTGATAATCAGGCGTTATTGAGTGTATCTGATGCTTTGATTTTGGCATCAGGGACGGTCGCGTTAGAAGCATGTCTGTACAAAACGCCGATGGTTATTGCGTATAATGCTCCTAAATTTTTCTATTGGGTATATTTACTTGTCAGATGTATTGATAAGGTTTCATTACCTAATATTATTGCAAATAAATTTATAATACCTGAGTTAATCGTTAAGGATGCGAAACCGGAGCTTATTGCAAAAAAAGTTGAAGATGTTATTTATGACAGTACAAAAAGACTGATTATGGTAAGTGAATTAGGTAATGTCGCCAAACTATTATCTGATAAAAATTCTGCTTTTGAAGTTGCAAAAGTTATTGATACTGAACTTTTTCCTTAATATAACTTTATCTTAAAATTTAAAAACGCAATTATTTTTGATTCTTCGTTTTATTATAAATGAAGGCAAGTGTAATGATAAATTCAGTAAATGGTTTTGAATATTCAAAACGCAGTCCGTTTGGTGACGTTTCTTCGCATCGTGGGTCTGATTATTGGCTTGCCGGAACAGAGAGAAATACTGAAAATATTCAAGGGAGTACACTTGCTTCAATTTTGCCTGAAACCATAATTCTTAACCCGGATGAAGCTCGTAAAACCAACAATTTAAAGATAATTGGATGGTCTATTGCCAGTGCAACAATATTAGCGGCAGGCGGAATATTTTTTCTTCTGCGCGGCGGACCTAATGGAATAACCAAGGGTTTTTTGGCAATAAAAAATTATTTGGAGCGAAAGGTTCAAAAATCAAAATTATCAGGTATGGGAGCTTCTGCTTATGAATATTTGCTTGGTAAAATTGATTATTTACTGAATAAATCTCAGGCAGTTAATAATTTTACTACAATAAAGGATTTTACCTTTAAAAAGATTATGTATGGCGGCAAAAATAATTGGAAATACACAAGAAAGTTGCATAACAGAATTACCTCAATGTTTGAAAAATTGGGGTTAAAAACTGTTGCCAATTCTTATGTTAAGACATTAAGTCATTTTGAGAATTTAAAAAACTTAAATATATCAACACTTGCAGAGTTAAAAAAAGGAAAGGATTTATCAAAAGAAATAACCATAAATGGTGTAAAGTTGCGAAAATCTGAGTGGATAGCGCTTGTTGAAGATAAAGGAATCCAAATTGAACAATTAATATCTGACAATTTCAGTAATGGTGTAAGACGTGCAAGATATTTGGATATAAAAAAATATACAAAAGAATTGGAGCAATCTTTTGATGAAAAAGGCCCGTTATGGTTTTTATCAAAAGATACTTTAAATTCATTTGTTGCTGATGCAAAAATGTTACCTAAGAAACTGCAAATCCAAAAAAATATAAATAAAATCAGGAATGATATATCTTATACTCCTTTAGATTTGTATAAAGATGCTGATTCAAAAATCATGACCATAGCATCTTATTTCTCAATTGAAGATAAAAATGCTCTTAAAATACTTAACAATTTGAGAGATAATTTTAGTCAATTTTCAAAAAAGGGTAAAGTTAACAGAAATGTTGTACTCTCAAATTTATCTTCACTTGAAGCGGAAGTAAAACATTTATTTGTTTTGACCGAAAAAAATGCAGAGCTAAGGAATTGTGTTCAGGAACTGCGTGATATATTTATAAATTACCGACGAGGTAATGTTCAGGAAATTTTAGATGTTTATAAAGCCTTGCTGCCTCAGGAGCAGTATGAAAAACTCTCTAAAGAATTTTCAAAAGCGGTAAAATCTCTCGATAAGTCAGTAAAACTTGAAACTGAGGATTTTATTAACAAGTCAAGAGATTTGGCTTTGGGCAGTGCTCCGACTGATATTTTGTCTGTATTGGGCGGTTTAGGTACTCTTTCATATTATTTGGGTAAATCCGATAACAGTCAGGAACGCACTGCAATTGCGCTAAAATATGGTATTCCTGCACTGGTTGGTGTAGGTGTTTCATTGTATGGTAATGCCCGGCTTTTTGCAGGAAGCAAGTCTTTGTGCTTTGCTATGATATCTTCATTTATCGCAAACAGATTTGGCTCATTCGCAAATCATTTATATGAAAATTATTTAAAGAAAACCGGACAATATATTGAGCCCCAAAAAGAGTTTAAAAAGGCAAAAGCTGCTTAAAATACTCTAAAAACATGATAACAACACTTTATTATTTGTTTAAAATGTGATAAAGTGAGGTTTTTATGTCTGAAACTATAAGAGAGCAATTAGAACAACGTGAACATAAGTTTTTAAGTGAATTTGCAACAAAAGTCGATCAGTCCGCCGGACGAAAATATCCTGAAGAAAAGGATGTATTAAGAACCGATTTTCAGCGGGATAGAGATCGAATTCTTCATTCAAAAGCATTCAGGCGGCTAAAACATAAGACGCAAGTATTTTTGTCCCCGTTTGATGATCATTTCAGAACAAGATTAACACATACTCTTGAAGTTTCTCAAATTGCAAGAACTATTGCGCGTAGTTTGAGTTTAAATGAAGATTTAACAGAAGCAATTGCTCTGGGCCACGATTTGGGGCATACTCCGTTTGGCCATTGCGGCGAAGGGGTATTAAACGAACTTGTCAATGGTGGTTTTTTTCATAATCTCCAGAGTGTCAGAGTTGTTGAAGTATTGGAAAATTTAAATTTGTGTCAGGAAACTATTGATGGTATAAGAACTCACAGCTGGGGCTTTAAGCCCTTAACTCCTGAGGCGAAGGCAGTACAACTTGCAGATAAAATCGCGTACATAAATCACGATATTGAAGATTCAATAAGGGCCGGTGTGATATCCGAAAGCGATCTGCCAAAGGATTGTATTAAAT
>CACXAK010000104.1 GCA_902765655.1 uncultured bacterium
CCTGATGAAGAAAAAATTTATGAGTATGTCAAAATTGAAGAACGCGGAGTTGATGAACTACTCACATTAACAGAGCTGAATTTAGACAATCTTTTGATGAACTTGACAACAATGGAGCTTAAAGGCATAATAAAACAAGTTGGCGGGGATAGGTACAAAGCGTTTTAAATAAGTCCTTTCTCCAACGAAGAGAATTAGAGAAATGGTAATATTCTGTCCTCTCTCCCAAGGAGAGCGAAATAAGAAGAATAATTTTTTATAAGGAATAAAATGGCAGCACAGGAAAAATCATTAGTAATAGTCGAATCACCGGCTAAATCAAAAACAATAAAAAAGATATTGGGCGATAGCTTTCAAATTGAAGCAAGCTACGGGCATGTCCGTAATTTGCCGACTAAAGATCCGTCAACCGATAATTTGGGTTTTGATGTAAATAAAGATTTCGAAATGAAATTTGAAATTATCCCCGGTAAGCAGCAGGTAGTGCGTAAACTTAATGATTTAGCTAAAAAAGCAGGCAAGATATATCTCGCATCCGACCCCGACCGTGAGGGAGAAGCAATAGCATGGCATGTTCGTCAGATTTTGAAAGTACCTGATGAAAAAATTTATCGCATAGTGTTTAATGAAATTACTCCGAAGGCAGTAAAACATTCCGTTGAAAATCCTCGCGGAATTGATATGGACATGGTTAAAGCACAGCAAACAAGACAAATTTTGGATAAACTTGTTGGTTATAAATTATCCCCTGTTCTTTGGAAAGAAATGGGTAACAGAAAACTTTCAGCAGGCCGTGTTCAGTCTGTTGCTTTGAGAATGATTTGTGAAAGAGAAGAAGAAATTGAAGCGTTTAAGCCGCAGGAATATTGGTCAATTCACGCCAATCTTGATAAAGAAGGCAAACAATTTGAAGCGGAATTATCAAAAATAAAAGGGAAATCTGTTGAAAAAACAATAAAAAATCAGGACGAAGCACAAAAAATTGTCGAATATCTTACAAATCCTTCTACTCAGTACGTAGTTTCAAAAGTTACAAAAAAGACAATAAAAAGAAAACCAACTGCTCCTTTTATAACATCAACCATGCAGCGTGCAGCAAGCTCAAAACTCGGTTTCGGAGTTTCAAAAACCATGCAGGTTGCTCAAAAACTTTATGAAGGGGTAGAAATTGACGGCGCTCCTGTCGGTTTGATTACCTATATGAGAACTGACTCAGTTCGTGTATCTGATGATGCGCAGAATATGGCACACGATTTTATTTTGCAAAATTATGGTGAAAAATATTACCCAAAAGAAGCAAATATTTATGCCAAAGGAAAACAAAATGTTCAGGATGCACACGAAGCCATTCGTCCTGCTTATCCTGAAAGAACTCCTGACAGTATAAAAAAATATCTCGATAATGATCAGTATAAATTGTATAAACTGATTTGGGAAAAATTTATGTCATCACAAATGGCACCTGCTGAAATTGCAAATAAATCAATAGAAATTGATGCAGGAGATTATACTCTGAAAGCCGGCACAAGCAAGGTTATGTTTGACGGTTTTCTGACTCTTTATAATGATGATGACGAAGAAGAAGGCAAAGATGCTGATGCTAAAATTCCTGATTTAGATAAAGGGGATAAAGTTGTCTGCAAAAAAGTTGAGCCAAAACAACACTTTACTCAGCCGCCTCCGAGATACAATGAAGCATCTCTTGTAAAGGCGCTTGAAGAATACGGAATTGGTCGTCCGTCTACTTATGCAACAATTATTACAGTCATTCAGACAAGAAAATATGTAGAAAAGAAAAATAAAGCATTGTTTCCGACGTTATTGGGCCGTGCGGTTTCAAAGCAGCTTGTTGCTGAGTTTGCAAAAATTATGGATTACAAATTTACCGCAGGAATGGAAGCAAAACTTGATGAAATTGCCGATAAAAAAGTCGATTGGGTCAAGGTTTTAAAAGATTTTTACAATCCGTTTATGGAAGACGTCAATAAAGTTATGGAAACAGCGCAGAGAGTTACTGTTTCAAGTAATATAAAGTGCCCGAATTGCGGGAAATCGATGGTTTTACGCTCATCAAAAACGGGTTCTCAGTTCCTGGGCTGCAGTGGTTATCCTGAATGTAAAACCGCGATGTCATTAAATGTATTACAGGAATTGGAAAATGATACGGATGAAAACGGAGAAGAAAAACCGCAGGAAATTTGCGAAGAAAAATGTGAAAAATGCGGTTCTGATATGAAATTTAAAGTTGGTCCTTACGGAAAATATCTTGAGTGTACGTCCCCTGAGTGCGGATACAGAAAGCCGTATCGCAAATCAACAGGTGTAACTTGTCCAAAGTGTGGCAAAGGAACAATAGTTGAGCGTAAATCCAAACGCGGAACTGTTTTTTATGGCTGTGATAAATACCCTGATTGCAATTTTGTGCTGTGGAATGAACCGACCGGCGAAAAATGTCCGCAATGTGGCGAACTTTTAGTTAAGAAAACTCTTAAAAACGGCGATGTAATTTGTTGTTCGAGCATAAAATGCGGATATAAAAAAGAATCTGAAGCATAATAATAAAAAAAAGACCTTGAGTATATTACCAAGGCCTATCCGTTTAAATAAGAAGAGAGAGCTTTATATATTAATATAAAGTCATCTGAATTTAAAAAATTGCTAAAATTTTTTATGTATATTTACAAAAGTTAACAATATTTTTTTAGTAACTCTGAAATTTTTCCGAAAGTTTCGATAGAGAGTTTTTCTCCGCGTGTATTTTCGCCAATTCCAAGTTCAGATAAAGTTTTTAAAACCGCATCTTTTGAAAATCCTCCGTTAAGTAAGCAATTTTTAATATTTTTTCTTCGCTGAGCAAATCCGGCACGAACTGTTTTTCTGAAATGTGAGTAATCAGATAATTCAAGCATCGGTTTTTTATTTACCGTAAGTTTTACCAGTGCGGACGTAACTTTCGGGGCAGGATAAAAACATTTTCGCCCTACGATTCTGAGGATTTCAACATTCGCCCAAAATTGAGATAATATAGTCAAAAGTCCGTATTGTTTCCCCTGCGAATTTTCATTTGCGCACATTCTTCGGGCAACTTCTTCCTGAACCATTAGAATTATGTCGGTAATTTTTGCGCGATTTTTATTATTCAAATCGTCAACTTCACCCAATAAGTGAGCAATAATCGGACTCGTAATGTAGTATGGAATATTTGCCACCACTTTAATATCCCCTTCACACAATGTTGATAGATCTGTTTTCAGAATATCGTTATGTATTATTTCAAGATTCGGAGCATTAAGCTTTTTTAGTTCTTTTATTGCTTCTTCATCAAGCTCAACTGCAATAACTTTTTTTGCGTGTTTAACAAGCTGTTCTGTTACAAAACCTACTCCGGGACCGATTTCGAGTACAGTGTCATTATCGGAAATATTTGCATAATTAATAATATCAGCGATAACTTCCCCGTCAATGAGGAAATTCTGACCTAAACGTTTTTTTGTCCTGAAATATTTTGCCCGTTCGAAGTAATTCATATTAGCCACAATAATACCACAAAAGGATAGATGTTTATATTTAAATTTTTGTTATCTTTAATATTGTTATGATAATATTGAAATGAAAAGGGATAATGATGCTGAATTTTAAATCTGACGTTTTAGAAAAAAGTGAAATACTAAAGTTATATACTAAAGGTTTTACAAATCCTCAAGATTATAAAATCGGTTTGGAATACGAGAGATTACCGATTGATTCAACATCATTAAAAGCAGTTGATTATTGGGGTGACAAAGGAATTGCAAATTGTCTCGGGGAGTTTGCAAGACAAAATTGCTGGGATTATATAGTTGATGAGAAAAATATCATCGGTCTTGCCAAAGAGCATGATACTATTACACTTGAACCGGGGTGTCAAATTGAAATAAGTACCAAACCGGAGCGTACAATTTTTGATTTAAAGAAAAAAATAGATTCAATAAATTTGGGGCTGGAAAAAATTCTTGCCAAAAACGAAATAATACTGCTTAATTATGGTGTTTCTCCATTCTCAACCTGTAAGAATATAAAGCTTATACCGAAAAGACGATATAAGATTATGGCAAATTATCTCTGGGGAATTTTATCTGATGTAATGATGCGTGAAACTGCAGGGATTCAGTGCTGTATTGATTTTTGCTCTGAAGAAGATGCAATGAGAAAGTTCAAAATTGCAAATAAATTATCTCCGTTTATGACCGCAATGTTTTCAAATTCTCCAATAAGAGGCGGGGTTGATACCGGTTATAAATCGTTCAGGGCATTAAGCTGGTTGAACACAGACAGTGACAGATGTGGTTTTGCCGGTAAAATCAGTGAAGAATTTTCATTTGAAGATTATATAGATTGTATTATGAAAACTCCGATGATATTTATTCAGCGAGGTGGTCAGCCAATAGTATTAAACGGGGATATTACGTTTGAAGAATACATGAAAAATGGTTACGAAGATATTGCTCCCAGTATTAATGATTATGAACTTCAGGCAAATCTTTGTTTCCCTGAAGTCAGATTGAGAAACTTTATTGAAATAAGAAATCACGATTGTGTCGGCGGGGATTTAAAATATGCTATTTTAGCGATATATAAAGGTATTTTCTATGATAACATTGCTCTTGATGAAATCGAGGAATTATTAAAACCGCTTCAATACAAGGATTTTTCTGAATTACGATATAATGTTCCCAAACAAGGTTTAAAAGCACAAATAAAAAATATATCTGTATTAGATTATGCAAAAGAAATTGTTTCGATTGCCGGAAAATCATTAAAAGTAAATCAAACAGGCGAAAATTTATTTCTCCATTCAATAAGCGAATATCTCTCACGCGG